>JBPOHH010000345.1:0-3524 GCA_052035765.1 Bacteroidota bacterium | reverse complement strand
ACTTACGACTTATCGACTTACCACTTACGACTTATCGACTTACCACTTACCACTTACGACTTATCGACTTACCACTTACGACTTATCGACTTACCACTTCCCACTTACTTTCTCACCCCATCAGCGCGCAAATCGCCGCGACATTCACAATATCATCGACGCTGCACCCGCGGGAAAGATCACAATACGGCTTACGCAGCCCCTGCACAATTGGACCCAATGCCAGCGCTCCCGCTAAGCGTTCAGTGAGCTTGTAGCCAATATTGCCCGCATTTAAATCCGGAAATACCAGCACATTAGCTCTACCTTCAAGCGAAGAATTCGGCGCTTTTCTCATCGCGACGGACGGCACGAGCGCTGCATCAGCCTGTAATTCACCATCGGAAATGCACTCAGGCGCCTTCGTTCGGAAGAGTTCGGTCGCCCTGCGCACCTTGTCCACAGCCGGATGGCGCGCGCTGCCAAGCGTGGAAAACGACAAAAAAGCCACTCTCGGAACTTCGCCGGTGACTTTTTGATAATTAATTGACGCACTGAAGGCGATATCGGCGAGCTGTTCGCTGGTGGGCTCGGGCACGACCCCACAATCGGTATAGCACAACGTTTTATCGGGAAATACCATCAGGAAATAGCTACTCACTACCGACACATCCGGTTGAATTCCAACGGTTTGAATTCCGGCACGGAGCACATCGCCTGTCGTCGAAAGCGATCCGGCTACAGCGCCGTCGGCATGAGCATGACGCACGAGCATACCTGCAAAATAGAGTGGATTCAGGAGAATTTCCCGTGCTTTTTGGAGTGTCATTCCTTTGCCCAAACGTTCCTCTGCGAATTCAGCGGAAAATTCCTCAAGCAGAGGAGAATGGGCAGGATCACTACAAGTCAGGGAATCGATCGTAAGGCGGGCATGTTCGGCAGCGGCTGCGATAGCATCGCGTGCTCCGACGAGGAGTGGTCGCGCAATCCCGGACTCCAGCAGTCGCAGTGCAGCTCGGAGAGTGCGCTCGTCGGTCGCATCAGGAAAGGCAATGGTCGCAGCGCGGGCTGCAGCCTGGGCGTGTACTTTCTCAAGAAAAGACGACATTTCAGAGTCCAATCAGAGTCGTTGCTTCGGTTGAAATGACAAATGTGGTCTTTTCCTCACCGGTAATCTCATCGATAATCCTGCCATTGGTGCCATTAAGAAGGAGTATTTCATTACGGCGAAAATTATAATAGGACTGTTTGTATTCGAGTTCGGATACAAGCTTGTAATCTTTTCGTCCTTTTGTATCGAGGCGAATGACGCCTTTTTGTACGGTAATATACGCCCATTCTTTTGGCGAAACGGAGATACTCGTCGGTAGTGCGTTTACGCCGTCGAGCAATGGATCATCAAGTGGAGTGACCTCTACGATAATCCGTGATGAATCTATATATGTAATCACCGGCGGTGTTTTCATCCCTGCCGTATCGAGCTTGCCTGCTCCGAGTGAGAGTACCATCACTTCATGTCCGCTCGCATTCGGGCGGATGAATGTCGGGGCAGTCGCGACCTGATGCGTCGCAACAACGGTATTGGTGCGGGTATCGATTTGAGAAACCGTGTTGTCCGATTGATTGGCGACAAAGACCTGATTGCCCACTGCAGCTATCGCCACAGGGTGCATCCCTACTTTTATTACGCGTCCAATCGTGAAATTTGTAATATCAATGACCGTAACCGATGTATCATTTTCATGAGCGACATAGCCTGTCGTGGCATTACCGAACGCCACATCGGTCGGAATACGCTGCTGCGCCGAGAAGTCAAGCACCGCTTTTTGCTTAAAGGTCTGCTTATCAATGACTACCATCTGAAACACACTCGGTATCATCAGATATAAATACTCGCGGAACTCAACAATCTTCTGCACCGTTCCCGGGAGTGGAGTGCCATTGGCTGACGCAAAAATATCGGCTGAGGTAACAGTCCCGTCCGGCTGACTCACCAGCGCCAGTGCCGACGGTGTGCCGGTCGAGGCGGCAAGAATTTTCCATTCATCCTTGTAATTGACATACGTTGGCTCATCCTTGGAACATCCCGAAAAACCAAGGAGTACCACCAGTGCGGCTAGAGTAAGAAGAGTTTTCATAATTAATCTGATAAGCGGTGTAAGAGTTTACTTTTTATAATTTTCCAACAACATCGACCAACAATTTCGTGAGCAGTGGCTCCGCCCTGCCGGCGATTTCGAGAATTTCAGCTACCGAAACCGGCACAAGAGCTTCCGGAAAACATTCGTCGGTAATAATTGACAAACCAAGGACTTCCATTCCTGCATGCCGCGCAACAATCGTCTCGGGGATCGTACTCATGCCGACAACATCGGCGCCAATTGTTCGTAAGAAACGATACTCGGCGCGCGTTTCGAGGTTCGGCCCGGATACTGCAACATACACGCCCTTCTGCACTTTTATTTGATTCTCGAGTGCGACACGTTCGGCAAGAGCGATTAACCGCTGCGAATACGGCTCACTCATATCGGGAAAGCGTGGACCGAGATCGTCGTCATTTTCACCGATAAGCGGATTATCTCCCAAGAGGTTGATATGATCATCAATAATCATGATATCTGCCTTACGGTAGAGCGGATTGAGCCCGCCGCAAGCATTGGATACAAGGAGAATTTCCACGCCGAGTGCTTTCATGACGCGCACCGGGAAGGTAATTTCCTGCATCGAGTATCCCTCATAATAATGGAATCGACCCTGCATCGCCACGACGGGCTTACCGGCGAGCGTACCAATAATCAATTTACCATGATGCGACTCGACGGTCGAGAGCGGGAAATGAGGAATATCATCATACGGTACAACGACTTCCGGAACAATTTCATGTGCCATTTTGCCAAGCCCGGTACCAAGAATAATCCCAATTGTCGGGGTTAATTTCGTCTTCTGCCGGATTTCAGCAGTCGCCTCAGCTACCCGCCGGCGGAGTTCGTTGGTCGTTAATCTCATATCGCGTGATATCACAAAATCATTAGAGAAGAGTATTTAGCCGCAAAATACGGGATTTCGCCGAAAGAGCGAAATTCGAAGGGAGGAAGCGGGCTTTTTTTATGGTTGGGAAGAGAGTTGTACGTCGTACGTCCGGAAGTCGGCAGTCTGGAAATTGTAAGCTGTAAGTTGTATGTCCGTATGTCGGTAGTCTCGAAGTTGTACTTGGGTATGTTTTTAGAAGATTACATGATAACACCGACTGAGCTTGTCGAATCGTTCAAGTACTTACCTGTTTCTTCTCTGGGTTAATATCACAAGCAGTACCAATGGCCATCGCCCTGCACAGGTAAGATTATGAACGCAAAATGTGCAATAGGCACAAGAGTACGCAAACGACAGTTACAGCAGGCAAAGTGTGACTATTCACTAATGTAAACAGTAGCACACAATTAAACCCAACTATACGTTCAAGAAAACGAAAGTAGTTCTTTAAGCTAACCAGACTACTACAGACAACTTACAGACGTACAGACGTACAGACGTACAGACGTACAGAC
>JBPOHH010000057.1:0-5392 GCA_052035765.1 Bacteroidota bacterium | reverse complement strand
GTTTTCCACGGTATCGTTATCTCTGCTTCTCCATTCGGAAGGAGTGTAATCACCGGCTCAGCGGGAAAATCATCACCGGGACGTTTTATGACTTTACAGGCGAGTTGCGCAGTAGAATTTTGAGGTTTTGTGAAAATATTTTTAACGGTAAACGTGTAGTCTTTTCTATTCATATCAACAATTTGCGCAAATGGCTGGAGTCCTTTTTTATTCCACATTGTGCTTCCATCTGCATCAGCATAAACATCTATCCGGGTGCCGTAGAATTGATCGTTGGGGAGATTATTCATCTGAACGCTATTGCCGGCGAGAGTAAAAGAAACCGGTAAATGCCGTTGGACTGCCACAAAATGCGGAGGATGAATCTCTGTATGCGAGGGAAGATGCCCACGTTCCCATATCCACAACCCTTCAATATACACTCTATCTCCGGGAGTAGCCCAATTCCAGATAACATCTTTTCTTTTATGACCCTTAGAATAAAATCCGAAACTGTTTCCTTTCACATTCGAAGGTACTGCAGGATTCCTGCTGTTTTCATCAGCGCCTAATCCACTTTCCCATTCTATTTCGATATCGGTCTGCTGTTCGAACTTCCCTGTTTTTGAATCTCTTAACGTATTATTATTGGAAAGTAAAAAGGAATATTCGGGGTCTGGCTTTACGCGAAATGTGAAGTCATGAGTATAATGTGAAGTAGGAAAATCAATAATGGATACATGACATTCACTTGGCAGCACGATTCCCTCGAGCACTTCATACGATTTCATCGGGCGGGAGAGAACGCTTTTTTCTCCGACGGATCGGTGCTGCGGTTGCAGCCGGTTCACATCGATATTATCACCTGATATTGTAATTGCTTCTAATTTGTCGGCTGCAAGTAAACCCACCAGAGCGGTGAATGCAGATGCTTCCATGCCCGGAGCATCGACGATCAAAGGACTATACCCTATCTCCGATTCGCTTGAATTGGGACTTTGCCGTGGAGATTGTGTAGTTGCCGGGGTCTTTGTATCGGTACCAGTTGCAGCACGCACCCTTTCCCAATGTCCTCCTGCTGCAGATGCATCTTTTATCCATGTAAATCCGGCGCGGGGTGGCGGGTCAGACTGGGCGTAGAGAGATAAAGCACGAAATGAGAAAAGGCACAGAACGAAAACTAACTTTATATTTTGCATACTGTTGGTATAAATATAGTATAAATTAGAGGAGTAGTTGTATCAGATCTACTCCTCTTTTAATGAGTTTTTGAAAGAACAGCTACTGAATCAATAGCTACCGAAGGAATATTATTTACAGTTCCAATTCGTTAGGTCAATTGCATCTTTTACTCTGCCAATAATATCCTGCACATCTTTCGGTAATTTGCCTTTTGCCTGGTCGAGTACCCGTTCTTTGGTTGTGTAGTCACAGTCATCACAACTATTTGACCAGCCAAGATTTACGCCTCCGAATGTTCCACGTTTACAATACACGAGGAATGTTTTGTTGGTATGATTAAACAAAGCAAACGAAGTATTCGTATTCAGCGGAATATCCATTTGATTAACGGATGTTCTCAATTCCCACTCATACGGAATTTTATCTTCTGCAGCATCTTTGCTCACCCATCCGAGGTTTACGCCGGCATCTCTATTTTCCCATTTCAAGTAGCCGCCACCATCAAAACGTATCGCTACTTTCTCGCCTGTTTTTATCGGACCGGTTGCTCCTGGCTGTCTTTTAATGACAATCCACCATTTACCTTTAATAGTTGCGCCGCCTGACCAGTCGAGATTGATACCTATACTTCGCTTACCGTATTCAATTCCTTGATTAAGTGACATGTTGAGGAGAAGGTAATGTTCGTTGCCACCGGTTGCGGGTGCTGTTCCATTCCCTTCTTTTTTCAACTGCCAATTAACCTGTGCGCTCATTATATTCAATCCGGCAACTACAATCATTGCCACAAAAACCATCACTTTTTTCATAGATACTCCTTTGATTTGCCTACTCGTTATAGCGCTTTTCGGCTTCCGCGCTTGGGGAGGAATTTATGTGGGTTCCCCGGTAATTTTTATTGGTTGTCAGCGTAACCGTAAAATTACAGGGCAAAAGTAAGATGAGGCGGTGTGGGTTGCCGGGCAAAATGGTAAAGGTAATAATTATTTCGGGTGATTCGCGAAAATTGTAGTTTTGCGGAACAAAATTCAAGATTCAATTTAAACAGGCAACATTCTCTCACAATTTTTCAAAAGGACGAGCATGGGCGGTATCATTCAGCCACTTCTACGCTTTGTTAATCAAGGAGTCTTTCCTTTCATCGGACGTGAGCAAGAGCTGCTGCACCTACAGCAATTTTCCTCAAAAATTGGCGACGCTGATTCTCTGCAAGTGCTTCTTTTACAGGGAGAAGCAGGAGTTGGAAAAACCCGTTTACTCGATGAATCACTCCCCTTATTACTCGATAATGACGCCACCATTATCCGCGCAAAATTTCATACCGGCACTCTCTGCTCAAGTGTATCGGTACTTTCTGATGCGCTCCGGCATTCAGATTCTGTTCGACGGATTATAAAAGCAGAATCACCGACCTCTCTCGATTTTGTGATTTCATCTATAGTCCGGATTGCACAGGTTCGACGGTTGATTATAATTGTCGAAGATATTCACCTCTTGGCAGATACTGCATTGCAGGAATTTGCACAAATCATTTCGGCTTTATCGGATGAACCTATCGGGCTACTCTGTGCGTCGCGTCTGCTTGACAGTAAAATCAGGAGCATCATCGAACCCTCTATCGTCGATGAAATTCACTTACGCGGATGGTCGAATGGTGAAGTGACTGCGTTGTGGCGGGACTTATTCAGCAATGATTTCATAGAGCCGAGTTTCATTGAGCAATTTCAAAAAAACACCGACGGTAATCCTCTCATGATACGAATGGTATTGCATTCAGGAGTGCGAAGCAATTTCCATAAAAGTGGAGCGCCAACTACTATTCTTCCATTTCAAATAGACTTACCGAGCATAGAACAATCTATTCAGAATAGCAATCAAATGTTTGCCCGCGGTCTTGCCGCACATCTTTCAGAAGAAGAACGTTCTTGGGCAGAAATTTTAGCACCATTAGGTGAGATTTTTTCACGAGAAGCTGCATTAATTATGCTTAATAATGATGAAACAGCCATATCCAGACTACTAACAAAAGGTATAATCTTACAACCGCTTACGCAGCCCGAACCAATTAATTCTTCAAAAAATCCATCTGCCCCCTTTATATTTACCCATACACTTCTTCACAAGTACTTTGCTGAACAAAAACGGTTTGATATAAATAGATTTTGGTCTGTACTCGCTGATGGAGCGCCGCTGTATTCGGTATCGGCTTTTGAACTCATCGAAAAGGAAGCAGAAAAACTGACCGTGGGAAAAGAATTACTGCTTAACGGTATGACGGCAATGACAAAACTAGTACATTATTTCACCACTCTTTTCGATATTTCTCCTAAACACAAAGTACATAGCGCAATAAAAGCAGTAGCTCATGCTCAGAAAGGAAAGTTGGAAGGATGTAAAGATTTAGAATTTCGATTGATAATAATTTATTCCGACATTGTGGTGTTCCAGTTTAGGGCATTTTACCATAGCATGGAGCAGCGAAAAGCATATCACGAACTCCTTATGCAGTATCACGAACTGACAGAGAGTAATCTTTCTGTAGAGCTTATGCACTATAGACTCAACGCTCTCGGATATTTACTGAATTATGAAACCAGCACTTCAGGATCTTTTCCCCTAAGCATTTGGAATCAGATAGAAACCTGTGTTGATACTCAGCCGCAGCTTATAACACATTCCACTTATTTTTCTATTTTATCGAGCGTCATCTCAGAAATATATAGGTTATCGAGCCGTACAGTACGAAAGCAAACCCTCCCTGTTTTACTTCAAATCCGCAAGCGCGTTTCTGAAATTGCCTTGCACGCCGACGAACCAATAAAAGCAATTCTTCAATCAAAGGTATATCCGCAATTGATGATGATTTATGAGGATGCGGAGGAACTTAAAAGATCGAAAGCAATGTTTAATGAATCCTTACTCTATGGTAAAAGAGATTATCAGAGACTGCACAAAAGATTAACAGGGTTTGCAAGAGAACATATAGATGCAGAATCTGCATTACCAATAGCCAAAGAGCATCTGTATCAATACGAATTACAAAAAATAGTAAATCCGCAATCAAATATTTATACAAACTGGGTCAACCTTCTTGCGGCGGTGAATACGCCTGAAGGCGAAATGATTAGTGCTTGTCTTCATGTAGAAAAACAGATCGGCGGTAAAATCAGTTCAAATATATTTTTACAACTGCTTTTAGAATTTCGAACTTATGCAGTGATGCGCTGTGATGTAGCTTGGATAAATTGGATAAACCAACGTATCGATAAAATTCCCGAAAGTGGCTCGTTCAGAGGTAGATTTTATGAATTTTTACAATATTATCATTTTCAAGGAACCGTTCGGGATAATGTACATCATCTGAAAATGATATTGGCAGCTAACCTGGAATCAGGCAATTTGATGAATATTGCCTACTGTGACTATAAAAAACCGGTTGTTGAGATCCTTGCGCGTGAAGTCATTGAAAGGGTGACTCTCGTTTCCTGTGACGAACTTGCAGATTCTATCAAAGTAGTATTTCAGGAAATGTACCAAAGTCAAACACCTTCTATTGATTTACTTACAATTCTTGCGCTACTTACACATGCCGAGGACGAAGGAATAAATAATCTATCCCATCGACTACGCCCCGAAATCCGCTCCGCCATGTTCCGTACAATGAACTGGCTCATCGAAAGCAATCGTATAGTCTTTGCAAAAATTTACCCGTTGCATTTTCAACGATTTTTTGAAGGAAATGAGATAGAACACTGGACAAAACGCATTGATGTTGAACTTGAACATCAGCACCAACGGCTTCGCTACATTGAAACTAATCTTTCCAGCACTGTGTCGATATCTATGATTGGTAAAGTCGGATTCAAATACAATGGTATAGGCGAACATCAAACCATTAAAGGTTCTCGGTTGAAGTGTATTTTAGGGCTCATGACTCTCGACCTTACCCTGACAATTCCACTGACTCGGCAGGAGTTTTTTGATATTGTCGCCGGCGAAGAGCAAGATGATGAGACTAAGCGAAATACGGTTAAAGTAGCAGTGTATCAGCTCCGTAAGCTATTGGGAAAAGAGAGTATTATACAGGGGAAGCAGGCACCGCGTCTGAACCTCAATTACTGCACTGTCGATTACTTAGATGTGTGGAAATCGCTCCTCAAAGCAGAAAAAGCATTAGCAAATAATAAATTAAATACTGCGCGGAATTCGCTCTTGTATGTTCTGCGAACGC
>JBPOHH010000740.1:0-1565 GCA_052035765.1 Bacteroidota bacterium | reverse complement strand
GTTGTAGAATTCGGCTTGTTTTTCGGCTTCTTCTGCTTTAAGGCGGAGGATTTCGTTGTCGTGTTGCATACGTTCGGTGTCAAATTGAACGAGAAGGGTATTTGTTTTATGGGCAGTAGATTCGTTGAGAACCTGCTGTTTTATGTCTATAAATTGCTTGTAATGACGCAGAGCATCGGCGAGATTCCCACTTTTTTCCTGCGCCTGTGCCGCGCATTCAAGAGAGAGGTAGAGATGTCGTTTATCGCCTTGTTCGGTAGAAATAGCAATGACTTTTTGGGCATAATTGAGTGCTTCGGGGTAATTTTCAAATTGCAGATAAATGCCCGCAAGTCCTATGTAATGTTCGGGCAAACGATGGTTGTTACCAATAGCAATACAGTGTTCTGTTCCCAGCGTAGCATATTCAATTGCATTATGATAATCACCGGATACGGTGTAGGCATTGGCTATATTGAGGCAGGAGGATGCGAGTCCGTGTATGTCCTGCTGTTCGCTGCGGAGTCGATAACTTTCCATCAGCGATTCCAGACCCTCGGTCAGATGCCCGGCGTGAATTTGAACATTTCCAAGTAAATTAATTGGGAGCGCAACTTTTTGAGGTTGATGAAGTTGCCGGTACATTTCTAATGCTTTCAGGTGCAGCGCAAGCGCTTCATCATATTTTTTAAATTCGGAGAGCACGCCGGCAATATTATTGAGTGTAGCAGCCGTTCCACGATGATTACCGGTCGATTCTTTAATCGCCAAGCTTTCGCGGAAATAGAGGAGTGCGTTCTCAAAATCGCTGAATTTCAAAAACACATTCGCGATATTGTTGAGGGTGGAGGAAATCCCGTATTGATCGTCATTGAGCCGCTTAATATGTAAGCTTTGCGTGTAATTCCGAATAGCTTGCGCATAGTCACCACAATGCGAATACACGGTGCCAAGATTATTCAAAATCGATGACTCACCATACGTATCTCGTTTTTCTCTCCGTAATTCCAGTGCTTTTTGAAAACATTCAATCGCCTCCTGGTAGCGGGCAGTGTTTTTGTAGAGAATACCGAGTTTTGCGCTGATCGAACCGTGCAAATACCGGAGTCCGAGTGTCGTCGCAATGTCGGATGCTTGCCTGAGGCAGTCTTCGGCAGCGGCTGTATTACCCAAATCGACATAAATTCCTCCCATGACTTTCAGCGTCCATGCTTCATTCCGGGAGTCATCAAGCTGCCGGAAGAGCGCAAGCGCCCGCGTCGCATAGTCAAGAGCAATGCTATTATTGCCTACCATCACCGAATACATATCGGCTAGAGTATAACAAGACTCTGCAATTCCTTGTAAATACGAGAGTTGTTCTGCCAGACTCAATGCTTCCTTCGAGAGTGCGATAGCCCGATTGACGTCTCCGGGCATCACGGCAAGCGCCAGTTTATTGAGCGCTGTAATCTTAGCATTCGGATGCTTTGCCTTGGCTACTTCCCGCTGTAATTCCTGAATTGTTTTACTAGGATTTTTGACCATATTTATACTTCGATGCGACAAATAAACTCACTACCGAACGTACTGCATGTTCGTAGGAT
>JBPOHH010000410.1:0-5013 GCA_052035765.1 Bacteroidota bacterium | reverse complement strand
GTTCATTGAGCCGGTGAGTCCGGTGTTGGGTGCGGTGAACGAACCGGAAAACGAACCATATTCATTCGTCCGCAGCTCAAGTTTGGTGACTTCTTTATACGTTGCGTCAAAGAAACGGACGATTGTCTTTTCATTTTTCAGGACTTCATTGACCGCTTGCTGATTATTGTTTTTGTAGATAATTCCTTTAAAATAAATCGTTTGCCCCGGACGATAAATTTGCCGGTCTGTGAAAAACAGGGTGCGGTTATAATCTTTCTCCGGTGATTGTTCGTACGCAGAGAAGGTATTTTCCGACAAAAAATAATCATCATTGCTAATAAGTTCGACGAGAAAACTTTTGCGGTTATTCTCCTTTGGAAGGATTATACATTCACCGTTTGAGGTAGTCCTCTTCGTGATGATAAGATCGTCATACTTCCACAATGAACGATAGTTAGATTCTCCGGTATAACAGTTAACTGTGACATCAGGAAGAGGTTTTCCTGATTCAGCATCATTAACTGTCAATACCACCGCACCGTTTTGAGGAAGAATTTGATGATGGAGAAAAAAACGGGTTACAAAAATCGGTGAAAATGCTATTGCATTACTGTCAAGCGGGAAATTTTCTTTGGGGCTAACCACAAGAAAATACTGCCCGAGTGCGAGTGCAGGTAGGCGCACATCTGTAGAATGCGGAAGGAAGTCAGAGCTTTGTGGAAGTGTCATTTCCCACGAATGCACGGTGGAAAGATCAAGTATTTTATCGACCTTGTCTTCGGTTGAATAGGAATAGTCGTTGTACCGTACCTTCCTGAAAATTTTAGAGTTGTAGTCAGTTTTAACAATTCTGAAATACAATGTGGTAACATTTTTCGAAGTAATAGTGCATACTGATGGCACATTAGGCAGAGTAGTGTTTTCGAGAGAAATAGAGAGCTCTTTACGGTTGATTTGAGCTTTTAATGCGTCACAATTTTGTGCTCCATTCGAATTCGGAAAGAGCTCAATTGCTCGTTCGCAGTAGTGCATTGCATCGATGGGTTGGTTTTGTTTGTTGAATTCTTGCGCAATAGCGTAGGCAGCAAGTGTCATGCTCGAATCAGATGCATTCCCATCCATAATACTCTTCAATGAATGGAGATAGAGTGAGTCAGCAGATTCAAGCGAACTCACAGAACGCGCAAATTGGAGCCGTAGAATATCTGTTTCGATAAGAGTAGTCTTCAGTGAATCATATCGGTGAAAACCGAGGATTTTCTGGTACAATGATAGAATCAAGTAATGATGATTACCCACAGCCAGAGCGTGTTGCGAAGCAACTGATGATGAGAGCGATGAAGTTGTGAGAAATATATCTAGAGGTGCAAGTTCATCTATTGTATTGACTTCCGGAGCGATATCTTTCGATAAGTGCTGACTTTGCTCCAGGAAAGTGATTGTCCTATAAACGAGATAATCGTAGAGAGTTGATGGGTATTCCGGTTTCACCGGAGAATATTCAGAGAAAGTCTGTACATCTTCAATGCGAATATTTTGCAGCGCCTTTTCTTCAGTAAGTGCTTTTAAATAATAATATCGTGCGGTATCGCGAAACGTGGACGGATCCCAAGTTGTGATGTCTTCTGATTTTGTATCGTGGGATAATGTTCGATTGTAGAATCTCCAACTATTGAACTGATAATATCTCCAGTAATATTCACCAAGGGAATGATACAGAACAGAGCGAATCACCGGCGAGGAAGTGGCAGTAATGTCAGACTGTAATTCCTGTACAAGTGGTGTATCGTTGTCATAACCTCCATTTCTTTGAAGGTATTGCTTGGCAAGGACAGTGTTTACTATTTCACGTTCGTTTTTCTCCTGTGTCGCCCGTGTTCTGATTTTTTGGAGTATCTCAACCGCAGATTTAGTGCGGTATTTTTTCACCAGTTCCCGTACTTCATTCCAATCACTTTTGTACTCATTATCTGCGGCTTTTGTTTGTGGAATGATTAGAAAAAACAAACACATCATTAAAAGTGTAAATAGATTTCTCATAAGAGCATCTCCTTCAAATGGTTAGTAATTGTGAATTGTACAGGTAAACACGTTACAATGTGTAGAGAATAATGGTTGATATTTGGTTACATGTATGAATTACTTTCCGTCATTGAAGCCCGTTACCGAACCGATCTACTATACTACAACTTAACGTCCAAGATAATTAATCACTCACCCAAGGCGAACGATAAAAAAAGGGGCGGATACCATCCGCCCCTACAAAAATCAACCTCCGTACCTCACTTCCCAACCCTTACCACATCCCCCTGCGAATGACTCGAAAACTCCGGCGCATACATCGACTGAATCGTCGAAATACCTGCGGAAAATACACCTTCATGTGTCACGCGAAGAGGGTATTCAAGCACGTATGTGCCTTTGGACATTGAGGATATGAAGAAATTTATCGAACCGTCCCGTGGGGATTGATAGTAGCCGAGTCCGTCCTGATACTTATACCCCGACAGTTGTATCGTCGGCTCGAATCCTGCACCGCGCATGTCCTTGAGATGGATAAATTCCATATCCCGATCGGTGCGCAATTCCAATTTAATCACAATCTCATCACCAACTTTCAGCGGAGAAGCCGGGCTGATTACCGCAAGTTCCACACCATTATTAGTCACCGTTTTACGATAAATTTTACGGCTTAAGGAAAGCGGGGAAGCGTGCGGCGTGATGCGGTTAAGTTGTTCATAGTATTGCCAATACAATCCTCCCCAGGCAATTCCTTTGTCCGTTTTAGTAAGTGTAATATCACCCATCGTCGGCGTGATTTCTTTACCGCTCCATGACGTTTTGAAATAACCAGTTCCTGCTTCGATGCTTGCTCCATCACTCTTTGGGTCAAGTGTTTTTCCGCCTACGGTAATATCCACAAGATTCGACGATTCGAGCCAGTCTGCACCACGGCGGAGGAGTGCATAACATGCCTCGGCCGTTGCTTTTGTGGTCGCCCAGTCCTGTACTTGCTTTTGTTTTAAAAGCCATACTTTCATGAGTTCAACTGCTTTTGAATTACCGGTGATTTCGTCAAATGCTTCCATGAGAATGGCTTGCGTTTCGATGGGTGCTTCCTGCCAAAGCCAGCCTGCTTTGTTTTCTTTCCAGTACATACCGAGTTCGTCAGAGGTGAGTGAACGTTCATTCAGTGAGGTGATGATGTCCTCCGGCGTTCCTTTGATGTCAAATCGTTTGAGTGCAAGGGCGATCATTGCCTGTTCCATGAGTCCGCGTTTTTGCCAGTGTGCTTTGGCTTGTTCTTTCCAAAAGTCGAAGGCATCGATAGCGTGATCTTTAACTTTCTTCTTGGTAAAGTAGCTTCGTGAATAGAGATACATGATTGCAGAACTACTGAGATAATCATTGTCCTCAGAAAAATTCTTCATCTTTTGGAGGCGCTGATACTCTTCATTCGCCGCGCGGTCAGAGTAGAGAATTGCACTCGACGTGATGTTCCTGATGATTGGATCATCTATTTTGACGCCAAGGAGTGAAAGATGGCCGAATCCGGCAAGAATGTAATGAGTGATAAATCTATTCTCACCTAATCCGCTAAACCACGCAAATGCACCATTTCCGAGTTGCATTTTAGAGAGTTTATTGAGGGCAATCGACTGTTCATTGCTCATACGGTTGAGGTCGAAGAAAAGAGCAACGCGCTTTTTCCGTTCTGTCTCGTTTTGTCCTTGAAGCACCCACGGCGTTTCTTCGAGGAGGAGGGACTTGAGTTCTTGGTTTTTTTCGAGGTTTGAGCTGAGGGCATCGGGCGATGATTTCCATGCATCAAAGACTTGTTTGATACGTGGCTTGGAAGTAACTAATTGTCCGGCAATGCTATTAGCATAAAATCTATTAAAGATTTGTTCAGCACATTCATGCGGAAATTCCATAAGTGATGGCAATGCCTGAATCGCATACCACGCAGGATTACTCGTCATTTCGAGGGTGAGTTTGTGGTGTTTGATTGTTGGAGATGAAGCAGATTGTTTCATTTTTTCCATCGTGAATTTTTTACTTGCAGTTGCACCACCGGCAACATTCGACACCCACATCGGAATCGATTCCGTAACGAGCATACGATTCGGCAGAATTGGAATGGGAGCTTCTTCACCATCAGAAAAATCGCCCGATTTGGCAGCGATGCGATAGACAATTGCCTGATAATTCTCGGGAATAATGATGCGCCATTGAACGGTGGTAGAATTCGATGCAGGAGCAGAAAAATCCAACCGAGCCGCCGCGCCAAGCCCAAACTCCGTACTCACCGGTTTCATCGTAAAGGCATCCAACAGCGTGAGTTCCACAGCTCCCTTGAGGGTGTTTTTCGTGAAATTTGTAATTTTCACCGGCAAGGTCATCGTATCACCAACTCTCATAAAACGTGGCATATTCGGCTCAAGCATGAGGTCTTTTTGAGTCACCACAGTTCGCTCAATCGAACCTGTTTGTAAATCAGCAGTATGCGCAAAAGCAGTCATTTTCCAGCGCGTCAGCGCTTCAGGAATCGTAAAATCGAGTATCACCGAGCCACTAGAGTCAGTGAGTAATTGCGGATAGAAAAAGGCGGTTTCGTTGAAGTTGGTGCGGGTTTTGACGGTGGTGAGGTCTTCGAGAAGCGATTGTTTACTTTTTGAAAATTGGTCACCGACATCTAAACCATCGACACGGATTTGAGATTCGGTTGCACGGCTGCCTCGGACTTGAAAACCACCATTGGATGAAGAGCGTACTGTAGCATTCACAACTCCACCTAAAGCGTTACCATATTCTGCAGAATACCCACTGCTTATAGCCACAGCTGAAAGTTTATCATCATCATCGTCGTCATCATCTTCGACATAGCGACCTCTGGTACTTTTTTTTCCGGGGTTTAGCGGATCAGCATCGGCTTCGATATCTCCATCATACGAGTAGGAACTACTGTGAGGAAAGTAATTCCAGAATTTTTCATACAATTGTGATTGAGCCACCCCAATTGTCGCTGAC
>JBPOHH010000006.1:0-2476 GCA_052035765.1 Bacteroidota bacterium | reverse complement strand
GTATGGTCACCGTCACGAAGGCGGAGTCTATACATGTGCCGCTTGACACGAGTACTTTGTATTTCGTTGTACTGGTTGGGGTTGCTGTGGGATTGGCTATAGATGTATTATCCAATCCTGCGCTCGGCGACCACTCATACTTCGCACCACCACTGGCGAATAACTTCGCGCTTGCTCCCTCGCAGATGCTCGTGTCATTGGAGACGATTGCTTTGATTGTGCCGATAGTCACAAGAACGGTATCACTTGCCGTACAACCGCCACTACCTTTGACAGTGAGAATGTATTGCGTTGTGCTTGTAGGGGATGCTGTTGGATTAGCTTTGGTTGCGTCATCTAAACCCGTCGCTGGTTGCCATTGATACGTAAATCCTGCTTGTGCTGCTTCGCCTATTTCTGTGCTTGCGCCGAGGCAGAGGGTTTTGTCTGGTCCTGCTTTGGCGGTGGGTTGTGGATTGACGGTGATGGTGACGAAGGCGGAGTCTTCACAAGTGCCGCTCGATACTTTTACTTTGTATGTGGTTGTTTTTGTAGGAGTTGCTATTGGGTTTTCGATGGTCGAATCACTTAGTCCATTCAATGGTGACCACGTGTATTTCGCTCCGCCACTGGCGAGAAGCTGTATGCTTGAACCTGAGCAAATAGTAGTGTCATTGGATACTTTGGCTACGATATTGCCGACTGTGACGAGAACGGTGTCATACGCAATACACCCATGTTCACTTGTGACAGTGAGGATGTATTGGGTTGTCGTTTTGGGTGAAGCATTTGGATTGGCTATCGAAGGATTGTCGAGGTCGGTGGTGGGTAACCATGAGTATGTATTGCCTGCTTCGGGTTTATCGCCGAGCTGTGCTGATGAGTTTGGACAGATGGTTTTGTCAGAGCCGGCATTGGCTGTAGGATTTGGATAAACAATCGCATACGTTGTATCAGACGCAGAACCATTATCGTTCTCCACGGCAAGTATAACTTTGAATGTCCCTGCTTTGGAATACGTTACCGACACGATACTATCAGAACTCGTACCCGGCGAACCATTCTCAAACTTCCAAGCACGGCGAGTGGCATACTTGCTCATATCTGTAAAAACCAATGTGCTGCCAATACACCCACTATCCGGCAAAACAAGCGCTCTCGGCGGTGAACATCGTGCAGCCATCTGCTCAGCGCCTAAGACGCCGTCGGTGTTGAAGATGTAGTCCATGTAGTTGGGGAATTGGTAAAAATAATATTCCTCGTTAATACGATAATCTTTCAACCGAAGTTTTTCAATAACTAACGAACATGCATTACCCTTTTTATTGGGTTCTTCAATACAACTCAAATTCCATATCGGAGAATCTCCATTTCGCGGGGAAGTGAGAAAGTATATTTTACCATCTGGTGCTATTTGTAACGAATATATGTAAGGGTACCAATTACTATGTAATGTGTCAATTGGTATTGAGGTAAATGTGGGATCAGAAAGGTCTATTTGAAATAATCGACCCGATCTTACACCGCTATTCGATATAACATTCTCTCGAATATAGTATATTTTTGAGTTGTCTGGGGAAAATGTAAATTGAAATGAAGGCGGGAATAGTCTGTAACTAGTCACTATTCCTGTTCCGTTATCAAAGTTAGAAAGTCCAAATCCCAAAGTGGTAACGTAACTCAACATATTCTTTCCATTAGGAGAAATTTTAAATCTTGAAGGTGCTAGAATGTTACCACTTTGAATGCCAGCGGCTGAGTACACTGCATTATTTGCATTAATTCCGTCTTTGGTAACTGGTATTGAAATAAAAGTAGGGGTATTGTACCTATAAACAACGACCCAAAAATCACGACCATTGCTTTGAATAGTGCCGGTCATCCCTTCTGTTAAGAAGTCTTCCAAGACTACATTATTTCGGCTAATAATCTGACCAAGACCATCTCTCATATCTAAAATTGAATAGGTTAGTTTTGTCTTCTCGTTCTTGGGATCGTAATCATTTTTAACATCCAATGAGAAAAGATAATAACGGTAGCAGTCCGCCGGATCTGGGACAGCTAGAAGTCCTTGAGAAGTGGAGAGATAGCCTCGTAACGGAGGAGAAGTAATTATATCATATTTGCTATTACGAAGATTTAAAATGTTATCCCCACTGGTATTAAGAAAATCAGAATAAAACATAATCTTTCCTGTATTCCGGTCGGAGATTGAAACTGATGCTTCTTTACATAAATGAAAACTATCCTCTTTTATTTCTCTCAGAGTAGGTAAAAATTGTACGGCTCTACCAAGTCCCCAATACCAATTATTAGCTTCAAGCTGGGCTGATACGGGAATCGAGCAAATACAAAACACACAGGCAAGTAGTAGAAAAATTCTCATGAAAAAATCCTTTCGGGTAAAATGGCTGTGAAGGAAATCGTTAGGTAATTTTAAGTCATTGTATGAAATTGAAATACGTTTGCTGCAAATTACAAAAAGGAGCTCGTAAGT
>JBPOHH010000049.1:0-9605 GCA_052035765.1 Bacteroidota bacterium | reverse complement strand
ATTCTCAGGTCATCATGACCGAACTCGTTCTGCCCAACGATACCAATCAACTCGGTAATCTCCTTGGCGGCAAACTCATGCATCTTGTCGATATCGCCGCAGCACTTGTCGCAATGCGCCATGCCGGACGTGTATGCGTTACGGCATCGGTGGATGAAATTACCTTTTTAGAGCCCATCAAGCTTGGTCATGTTGTTCAATTACGCGCTACGATCAACCGCGCGTTCCGCTCGTCGATGGAAATCACTGTCGAAGCATTCCGCCAGGACCCGCTCAATAATACCGAAGTTCATGCCTCGACGGCGTATTTGACCTTTGTCGCGATTGATCAATATGGCAAGCCGCTGCCGGTGCCACCGGTCGAACCTCAAACGCCGGAAGAAAAACAACGGTATGAAGAGGCGGCATTCAGACGTGAGCAACGTCTGCGTCACCGTGAACTAATGAACGAAATGCGCAAGAAAGACTAATCCCATGCTCACGCTTCCCTTTCCGCTCATTCTGGCATCGACGTCTCCACGACGGAAGCATCTGCTTGAACAAATTGGTATGACTTTCACCGTGCAGCCATCAAATGTCGATGAATCTCTCATACCTACCTCAGGCGCA
This sequence comes from Bacteroidota bacterium, assembly GCA_052035765.1. GTDB lineage: Bacteria > Bacteroidota > Ignavibacteria > Kapaibacteriales > UBA961 > JADJXV01. Next base: position 8,996 of record JBPOHH010000049.1, on the reverse strand, counting down.
GTGCCGGAGGAATTCGTCCAAAGACTCGCGCTGCTGAAAGCGCAGGATGTAGCAAGTAAGACACCGGCACGCTCAATAGTGCTTGGCTCTGATACAATTGTCGTGCTTGATGGCGAAATTCTCGGTAAGCCGCTCGATGCAGATGATGCCATAAACATGCTGCGACGGCTGAGTGGAAATACTCATACTGTCTATACAGGTATAGCACTTGTGGACTCGGAGACGTATTCATCGGTGACGGCTGTGCAGCAGACGGATGTTACATTCCGCGAGCTCAGTGATGATGAAATCGCAGGATATGTCGCCACAGGTTCGCCGCTTGACAAAGCAGGCAGCTATGGCATTCAGGATGATTTCGGGGCGGTGTTTGTGGCGCATATTGTGGGGTGTTATTATACGATTGTAGGACTCCCGCTCGAACTTTTTTATCGAACCCTTCGCACGTTCACTCAATAGAACGTGTTGATTTATTTATCTTTATCGAATACTCATGACAATTACCTTTACAATTACCGATGAATACATCGAATTATGCAAGCTTCTGAAAGCCGCCAATTTCTGCGACTCCGGAGGAGAAGCAAAGTTCGTCATCGCCGATGGCTACGTATCGCTCAATGGTGAAATTGTCACCCAAAAACGTCGGAAAATCTATCCGAATGATGTGGTGGAATTTCGCAATCAAAGCGTTAAGGTGGTGAAATAATGCAACATCCCAATGAATTTCTCCCTTCCCGCCTTCACAAGCTGAGTATGCTGATACTTGAAGCGCTGGAAAGTGTGATCGAGTCGCGCAGGCATGCCGACAAAGAACTCCAGACCATCCTGCGAAGTCATGATTTTGAATTCGTCGAGCGGGAATTCGTCGTCGAAGTGCTCTTTGATATGCTGCGGAATTTCCGTCTGCTTCAAGCTGCCGCACAGACACGGGAATACAACCACGACCTCTTCTCTGCTTGGCTTGCCCTCAGAAATTATACCACCGCTTCGGTCAAAAATCTGCAGGATCTCAAAAAACGTATCACTTCCCTCTCTACCAATCGTGCTATGCGGTATTCATACCCCGATTGGCTCGATGCTGTCGGCGTCGCAGAGCTCGGCGAACGTCGCTGGGAACGTGAAATGTCGGCACAAGATGAGCCGGCACAGGCGGTCATTCGGACGAATCTCTTGAAGACATCTCGTGAACAGCTCTTGAAGACGTTGAAAAACAACCGTTTTGAAGCCAAGCCATTTTCTCGGAATGATTGCGGAATAATACTTCCGACATCTGCCGGAATTTTCCGCACTGATGAGTTTCAGCTCGGACATTTTGAGATGCAGGATGCGAGTTCGCAGATGGTATCTCCTTTGACCGGTGTCAAGCCGGGTATGAGGGTAATTGATGCATGTGCAGGAGCAGGCGGCAAAACGCTCCATCTGGCGCAACTCATGAAAAACAAAGGACGTATCATCGCACTCGACACATCAGAAAAGAAACTCGAAGATTTAAAAAAACGTGCTATCCGCGCAGGAGTGTCGATAGTTGAGACGCGAACAATTACTTCCACCAAAATCATCAAACGCTTAATAGGCAAGGCAGATGTCGTACTGATCGACGCACCGTGTTCAGGACTAGGCGTACTTCGCAGGAATCCCGAAACGAAGTATCAGATTGAGCCGGCATGGCTCGATTCTCTCCGGGCAAAACAGGCAGAAATTCTGGCGTCATATTCAAGGATGACTGCTCCGAAAGGGACTCTTGTCTATACCGTCTGTAGCATTTTGAAGAGTGAAGGCGAGGATCAAGTACAGAAATTTATCGCCGAGCATCCGGATTTCACACTTGAGAAGGAACAGCGGTTCAGCCCTGCCGATGACTTATATGATGGGTTTTATGTAGGTGTGATGAAGAGAAGCGAAGAAGTGAAGCACGTGAAAGATATTCAAAACGAAGCAACTGCTTGAAGATGGAGCAGTTATTGAAATACATGCTTTTTCTCGGCAGCACCTCATTCATTATTACCTAATCAGAGGTTTGAGTATGTTTCTTGCTGCATACCACCATACCGGGGCGCGCATTAAGTCCACATTTTTCGAAAAATTCCGCTGCATGGCTGAATGTCTCTAAATAGATATCCGTATGCCGGAATTCTTGAAGTACGATTTCTATCAATTCTCTGCCAATTCCTTGGCGGCGGAATGCTTTTGCGACAAGAATTTCCGGTATCCATGTCACGCTCACACGGTCACTTAGTACACGAATACATCCAACGACACGATCATCGTGATGAGCAAATGCCGTGAAAGTGGAAGCAGTCCACCGTTCTTCGAGTTCGGTAGTATGATGTTGAAAATCTCCCCATCCCGCATCTTTGTAAAGCATCACTATGTCATTGAGATAAATAGGTTTGTATTCTACTGTTGTCATTAGTATTTTTGTGATTTATAAAAATGCTGGACTCTGAGCCGAATAAACATTGTCCTAGGGTCGTGGAAGTATTGAGTTCACGCCTTTTCCCAACTCCATGTAACGACTCTATGTTACTAACGATTTCGCCCCATTTACGAATCGCATTATCTACCTTTGAGACCAAAGTCTAAGTGTGAGATAAAATTAATTTTCTCAATTTGAGGGAAACAATTATATTTGCAGTGCCTTACTTAGCTTCTGAAAGGGGTATAGGTGTGTGAAAGGAAAGTCCGATAGCGTGGTAACTATCGGACTTTTTTTATGTCTTTACATTTCAGTGTGTTAACGCATAGAACTGAATACCTTGCAAGTACGCATACATTCTTATTTAATAGAGTAACTGCTCAACTCGTATGTACCCGACGCACCGTACTCACCGCCGATATACCCTACTCCTTTTGCATAATAGCTTGTAAATGTTGAATAGAGCGTCCAATCATTCACCAGAAAAGAAAAATAGGAATAATTATCATAAGCAATGACATCTTTGTATGTTACGCCCTTGAAGGTCTTGGTGATACCCTTTGCTTTGATGACAAAAGCTGCTTTACTCGGGATACCTTGTTGATTGGTGCCAACGAACACGAGCGAATCACCTACATTTGCTCCAAAATCATTCATCATAAATTCGGTGTTCTCATCAAACCCAAATCCATTTTTACCAATGAAATAGAGTTTGTTTTGTTCAATCCGATAGTTCGACTTCACTGAACTTCCTGTCGTATTCATCACAAAATATGTTTTCCCGTTGATGACTGTTTGACCTTCAATTTCATTTCGTACAGTTGAAGGTAATCCCTGAACGGTGGATGAATATTCCCACCAACTGCCGGCTGACAGAGGGAAATAGCTCTGTGATTGATCACCGATATTGCCACCGGAGGTTGGATTGGAGTCTTGTTTCGTGCAAGACATAAGTGTTGTAACAGCAATCATTACAACGTAGAGGAAGTGTTTTTTCATAACGCCTTTCGTAAAAGTATGAACGCGTAGGGTGATAAACGTGAGGTATATGGATAATCATCCGACGCAAAAATTTAGCTGCAAATATACTGCGAAAATTAATGCAATCGCAGGTCTTATAATTGATTTTCTGACCTTGCTTTAGGACGATTGCTGTACTCTATATCTAATAAATCAACGGTGAATAATTTCAATCATCGCGCATATAATGCCGGTAAATTAACATAGCTCAAACTTCGATGTATGTTTTTTATAGTCAGGCAATGCCACCTCACCATACCTCAATATTGGCGAAATACACTATATTTGAGGGAAATTTACGCTTTACAACCACGCATACACGCACACGCGAATGTCATCCGGAGAGAGGGTAGTTCGCAGCGAACATTGTGTAAGCATCATTCTTCAAAAGGAATTTGTATGAATTGGCTAACTGTACTCTTTGTGTCGTCAGCAACGATTGTCATTGTGATGATTGCTCGGCTTGTGCATCAGTTGTTCTTGAAAACACGCCTGACCGATGCTCTTATTCAGCATGACAATGCTGCCGTGGGCATGTCGGTCGCAGGATATATATTTGGTGTGTTATTGGTTATCATTGCAGTACTTAGCGGACCGGGTCATGAGGACATTATCACTGATTTCATCCTCGTGACCACTTACGGAATCAGTGGTATCGTATATATGGCTCTAGCCGGAAAATACGGTCTGTCTTTTTGCCTGAATCCCTCAGTAAATACATCAGCCCACACAGGAAATACTGCTGCCGGAATCACCGTCGGCGCAGGGTATGTTGCTACCGGGCTCATCGTCAGCGGCGTTTTCTCGGGTGAAGGCGAAGGTGATATAATGGCATCGCTTTTCTTTCTCTTTCTCGGACAAATCACACTTTTCGGTTGCACTTTGCTCTACCGATACCTTACGAAATACAATGATATTCAGGAAATTGCAAACGGAAACACTGCAGCCGCGCTCAGTTACGCAGGACTAATGATAGCCGTCGGACTCATCATCGGAGATGCCGTTACCGGTGAATTCATCGGTTATAGTGAAGGAATAGAAGACTTTAGTAAAGGTGTGCTTGCAGTGCTGATCCTTTATCCAATCCGGCAGATACTCGTTCAGAGTATTCTTCTCGGAGGTAGAATCAGTTTCTATGGTGGTCGCCTTGACGATGAAATCAGCACTGAAAAAAATATTGCCGCCGGTGTTATCGAGGCTGCAACGTACATTGCTGCAGCACTTTTTGCCACCCAAGTCGTTAGCTGATACCATAGTGACCTCACCTGAAGACGCATATTCAGCATTCCACAGCCAACTGCTGGCATCCCATATTATTACCGATTCATGGGTTGATGGCAGGGAGCGTTTCGCCATTGCTCCGCATATTCTACTTCAGGAGGAATATCATGCCCTCAATATGGCAGCCGAACTTCTCGGTGAAGCCATGAATGAGGCAGCCAAGTATATATGGAATTCCCCTGAACTTCTCGACTCGTATTTTATGCTCACCGAGAGTCAAAAACGTATGTGGTTCAGTTCGGGCGGATGCTGGCATGTCATCGCTCGCTTCGACTTGTTTGTCCTGCCCGACGGCACCATCCGCATGTGCGAAGTAAACGCTGATACACCAAGCGGTGAAGCCGAGGCGGTGCTGCTCAATCGAATGGTGAGCGAGAAGCATCCGGAATTCTACAACCCCAATCAGCATTTCGAAGATACATTCTACCACTACGTTCGGGAAATGGCACTCTTTACAAGCGGAACCTTTGCTGCTGTAGGTATTATTTACCCGACCGATATGCCGGAAGATTTGTCGATGGTTCTGCTCTACAAACAACTTTTCGAAAAACATGGACATACCGTCATCCTCGGCTCTCCGTACAATATTCACCGCTCTCGTAATGGTAAGCTTTCGCTGTTCGGCTCGGAAATCGACGTACTGCTCCGGCATTACAAAACCGACTGGTGGGGTGAGCGGGAGCAAATCTGGCTTGATGCCGAGGAATTTCCGGATCCTGACCCGATTGAGCCACAACTGACGAGAGTGCTCCGCGCCGGAAGCGAAGGTCATACAACCATCATCAATCCATTTGGCGCTGTGGTCGTGCAGAATAAATGCATGATGGCTTTTTTGCATGATTACAAGCACCATTTTTTAACCGAAACACAAAACGTCATTAACGAGTATATCCCCGAAACACTCAGGATGGTCGATGTCGATACCAAGCAGCTCATTCGTGAGGAATGGGTACTAAAAACGGTCTTTGGGTGCGAAGGAGATGAAGTGTTGATAGGCAGGACGATGAGTGATGAACAGTGGAATTTGGCACTTGACCTGGCCATCGACCGGCACTGGATACTCCAAAAGTATTTTGAGCCGCGCAGAAGTGATGGCCGCATTGCTAATTATGGTGTGTATCTACTTGCCGGGAATGCAGCCGGAATATTTACCAGACTCTCCCCCGGGGCGACTGATCTGCACTCGCTTTCGGCTGCTACATTAGTTGATATGCAGTAATGCCTTGTTATATATATAATTACGAATGATTTGTGAATAATAACAGTGGAAGTAACGTCAAATGAGTACAAAAAAACAACCCCCAAAACCACCGGAAACGACCACCGTTGCCGCCGGAAAATCATGGTGGCGCGAGAGTATGACACGTCGCGATGCTATGACTTCTCTTCTCCGTACAGGGACAGGCGCCGCAGCCGTCGGCGTTGTCATGTATGGTATCTATAATGCTGCCACGGATGATGTTGAGACAGAATTCGATGCTCTGGAATTACAAAAAAAATCACAATGGAATGTAGGGTCGGATGAAATCAGTCTTCGCTTTCCGGCCGGTCCATTACCTTTAGAAGACAGTATGGGTATGTCAATTCAATTATCCCAGAAAATCACCGATGAGCTCAATTCCATGTACTTTCCGTCAGTACAACACTTTAAGCCATTTATGGTATCGACTCTCATTCAGTCTCTCATTCATGTATCACTGAGAAGGTCAATGTACTTACTCTATACTCCGGAAATGAAAATTGCGTATGCGAGAGGTCTCGGCATGCGTGAACTCATCGCCAACAGTGCCGATGCTGCGAACACGTTGATAATCGTCGATTTGCCGGGTCCCGAAGCAGTGGCGTTCGGAGCGGCAATTGCTGATGTTGCGGCTCTTGCTCTGACATTTGATAATTGGCCACACCCACTCGGCGTGGTACCTGCTCATCATACATTAGGTGCACTGTTGTACTACGGCCACGAGGTGCAGCAAAAGAAAAGCGCGTTGCCGCAGACACCGCCTCTTGCGATGATTCTTGATAGTAACAGACTAGCACTCTACACTGATGCCGACGAACAGTTCGACAATCGGTATGCTGCCAAAATCCCAAGTGCCGAACAGCTTACAGGTCTTGGCATTACACATGTTCTTTATGTCAATGGCAATGCCGGTCTTAAGCAGGAAACAGACGACCTGAATGTTGATTTTACAGCGTATCAGGACAAGAACATCGACATATCGATGCTCCCGGCGACCAATTTCCAGCCATCTGCGAACGATGTCAAGCCGATAGATACAGTATCTCAGGCACCTGCAACCGCCCATAACCGCTCATCAGGCGTACAGCCCTATTATTATGGCGGAGGATATAGCCATTCGTATATGTTTTTCTATCATTATTCCACTTTTCACACCATGTCTTCCCTGCCGCCACAGTCTGCGGCACCGCGCATGAGTGTGAGTCGCCCTGCTTATTCAGCGACTCCCCGGACGACACTCTTTTCGTCAGCTACCCGTGGCGGAGCATCGGGTGTCGGTCGCACGAAGCCGGCAGGATTCGGAAAAGTATCGACCCGTACTTCCTCTCGCACCGGTAGAGTGACCGGCGTTCGCTCGGGTCGCTCCGGTAGCTTCGGGCGGAGTTCAGGGCGTGGTTCTTCTTAATTACTATATTACATTACAACTATTTACACAAGTACACACATGAACAGACGAGGATTTTTCGGGTCAATCGCTTCCTTTTTCGAAGGGTATGATGCCAATAGTGTTTTCTTTGGACTACAGATTGTCATCAATTCCTTTCCCGGTGATACGGTCGTTCAGCAATTACGTACCTTTGCCGGCAGTGGTACAATGAAGCTCGAATCAGAGAGCGAGAAGCAGACTTTTTATAAAAATGTCGTGGCATTGTTGCTCGAAAACTATGCCTATTGGGAATACGGATATTGGGATTTTATACCGAGGCAAGATGCTGCGGTTGAAGAATTTGAGACCTGGGTTAGCGAAATCGACGCATCAACAGCGACCGTCGAAGCCGAGCTGGGTGAAGAAATCGACGGTGCATTCCGTTTGAGCAACGATAAGTATTATGTAGTAGTGACACTTGCCTTTTTACAGACAGGGTCGCTCTTTACACGGACCTTGCAGGAAATACTCGAAACATTACCCGAAGACGACTACTATTCCAGACAGACATTCCAAATGCTCTGCCAACGGATAAATACAATTGACTTTTCGCATGTAGAACGTGATGCTTTCTTCTTGGTTCCCGGAAATAACGAAGACGGACTATCCTGGGAAGACCTCCGCAGCGGCGGTTGGGAGTATCTGCATCCTATTGTCTAAGAGTTGATTTGATATGGTGTTACGATCTGACTAATTTAGACTTTCCTTTTACCAATCTGTCGTATGACCGAACAATTCCCTTTTACAATTGAAATTAAACGGAAGCGAATGAAAAACATGAACATTCGCGTCTATCCTCCTGCCGGCAATGTCATTATTAGCGTTCCCTTGCGGATGCCAATGTCTGCGATACAGCGTTTTTTGGATGAAAAAATTCCGTGGATTGAAAAACAACGAACCAAAATCCGTAGTCGTATCTATGCGCCGGCGAAGGAGTTTATTACCGGTGAACGGCATATATTGGTCGGAAGAAACTATGAACTCCTGATAAAAGAATCAGAGACAAGAACCTCTGTTCTCTTGAGTGATGAAAAACTGATACTCACCGTTCCACCCGGCGCGACCCGTGAAGAACGTCGAGCAGTTCTCGAACGTTGGCTGCGGCGCGAACTCAAAATCCTGATTGCAGAGTACATACGCAAGTGGGAACAAATTATGGGAGTTTCGGTTCGGGAGTTTGGCATTAAACGCATGCGAACCAAGTGGGGCACCTGTTCGATAGGCGATCGTCGCATCTGGCTGAATCTAGAACTCGGCATGATTAGCAATGAATGTCTTGAATATGTGATTGTCCATGAAATGGTCCATCTTCTCGAGCGTAATCATACAGCACGTTTCGTGGCATTGATGGATCGTTTTTTGCCAAACTGGAGAGTGATGCAGGAGGTGTTGAGTCGCACTTCACTGCGATTGTTAGTTGTTTAATTGCAAGTAATTACCGATCATCTCCTTCGCCCCAATTTCTCGGCTTCCCTCCTTGCATCCTTGCCGGTATTATGTACTTTTTGACGGATGCACCGTAAATTATACACCACAGAATCCTCATAAAATTCGTATTTTTGCACTTGATGTAATTCCAAGTACTATTTGTACATACATGTTCTGTAGTATGGAGC
>JBPOHH010000009.1:0-3028 GCA_052035765.1 Bacteroidota bacterium | reverse complement strand
GTGGCTACGCATCCTGACTCACCTGTTACGGTTAGGATATACTGCATATCCGTTTGTGGTGTGCATTGGGGATTGGCGATATTCGGATTGTCTAAATATGTGCTTGGTTGCCATGAATACGTATTTCCTGTTTCGGGCTTTTCGCCGAGTTCGGCACTTGTTCCCATGCAGACTGTTTTATCTGCCCCTGCGTGTGCGCCGGAATAGATGGATACCGTCACAAATGCTGAGTCAATACAATCGCCTATCGCAACAAGAACTTTGTACCGTGTCGTCACAAGAGGCGAGGCAATCGGATCTTGGATTGTTGGGTCGCTTAGACCTGTCGTTGGGAACCATGAATACGTCAATCCGCCTCGTGCTAAAAGCGGTACACTTCCTCCACGACATATTGCCGTATCACGGGAGATCAGTGCTTGTGTTTTGTCGATGATTGTTACGATGACATCATCATAGGCAGTATCGGGGCAAGATGTATTCCACACTTTAAGGAGATATGTTGTATTTGCTGACGGCAACGCTGTAGGGTTCGCAATCCTTGGATCACTCAAACCATCCGGTGGTGACCACCAGTAGTTTTCTCCGGCTCTAGCTGTGTCGCCAAGTTGAGTTCGATTGCCCCCGGCACAAGATATTTTATCCTCTCCTGCACGTGCGCTTGCTCGTTGATGTACTACTACATTGACGAATGCTGAGTCGATGCAACCGCTTTTGGTGACAAGTACTTTGTAACGTGTGGTGACGGTTGGCTTTGCGATTGGGTTAGATTTGGCAGGAGCATCCAAACCGACGTTGGGTGTCCATTGATAGGAATCCCAACCAGTTGAAGCGAGAAGTTGAACGCTGCTTCCTTCGCAAATTGGTTCAACCGGAGCAATCGTTAACTTTTCTGAAATGTGTACTACATAATTTTGAATACTTTCACAGCCGTTGCGGTTAATTACCGTCAGTGTATAATCCGTATTTTTTGAAGGAGAGGCAATTGGATTGGATATATAAGGGTTATCTAAACCGGTCGTGGGTGACCATCTATAGGTAAAGCCAGCGTTGGGTTGCACTCCAATTCGCGATGAATTGTTCTGACAAATTATTATAGTATCTGCATTGCGTCCAAAATTATAATCCATAAAGTTAGGGAGTCCCGATTTACAAAATCCACTAATTTGCACTCCATTCGTTTGGTATTGACAGGCCTGCCCTTTGAGATTAGGTTTACTAATTACCCCAACATTATATCCTTCGGCTATGTAAATTTTGCCATCGATTCCTAATTGGAGTGCAGCATTTGAGAATTTATTATTGATGATAAACACAGAATCATGTATCTGCCTGGCATTCGACAGAGTAAGATCATACTGATAAAGGTACTTATGGGCTGTTACATATAATTTTGAATTGTCCGGAGAGAATGTGATACCGTAGTACGATAAACTGTCTGTAAATTTCACTTCAAATACTTGCTCAATGCTCATGAAATTTGTGATTGCTCCGTTGGCAGCATTAAAATCGAACAACGATACTCGAGATGTATTATAGGATGTGGCAAGAGCGATTTTGGCTCTGTTAGGTGATATTTTTATGTAGCCAAAATCATAATTTGTTACTTCCGCTGAGTATGATGATACTTTTGGGGTCAAATTTATTCCGGTATCGAGAACATGAAAGGAGTAAAATGTTCCTTTAAACGCGTCGTGCGTTACTACCCAATAGCCGGTACCTGCGCAATCAAGAGTTCCTGTGAGTTTTTCGGAAACACCCTGCATGATAAAGTTGTTTTTGGAAATCACTTCACCATCATAGTTTTCGAGACTAACTATTGAATAATAAAGAACATTGTCACCGGGTTTATAGGTCAGATCCGGTGCGGTAAAAATATAGTATTGAAGACTATTGCCGGGATTCGGAACGATAAGTGCGCTTTGTGTAGATGAAACCCCTCCTCGTAGTCCGGTTCCATTTGTCATGATTTTATGTTTACGATTCCAAACAGTTACACCATCTGTATAAAAAAGTAATTCTCCTGTATTCTTATCCGATACCGTCGCGCAGCCTTCCTGTGTAACTAATTGTCCATCAGAAAGACCGGTAGCGATCCCTCCTTTAAATGTAATCCCTCCCTTACTTCCGAAATACCAGTTATCCGTTTCATGCTGGGCGAAAGCAGGAAGTACAGTACAGAATACTACAAGAATCAGTATCAAATTTTTCATAGAAATACCCTATCAGTGAAAATTATAAAGATAGAAGAATAAAGTAATTACGTGAATTATAAATATAGATATACGTATGTTGTTAATAACTAAATATGAACGTTTTTTTTAACGCGAAGGCGCAAAGGTCGTAAAGAAATCTCCGCACCTCTGCGTCTCTGCGTTAAAATCTTATCTAGCAATCAACACCTTCCCCACACTCTCATACATCCCTGCCCGCATCCGACAATAATACACACCCACCGGCAAGTCAAGCCCATCAGAATACTCACCCGCTTCGAGAATACCATCAGACACTACAAGCACAGAATTACCAACATAATCAAAAACTTCCAAGCTTACATTGCCTGAAAGTCCTACGCCGAAGTCTATGCTACGATCTTTTATAGTCAAGTAATACTTCTTGCCGGTACTACTCACCACTCGGATATTTTTCCCGAAGTAATCGGCAAGCATGAGGATATTGCCGGTCGCATTCCAAGTCTCGCAGTCAGCGACTTTTGATGAATCAAAGGATAACGTAACCGGATAAATCGTATCCGATGTATGCGGCAAGAATGCGTCGAAGGTTATGGGAATTGAACGGCTTCCGCCATTGCCACTCACCAACAGTACTCCTATTTTATCATCAGGAATAGCTTGTGCGCCGGTGATGGAATTGAATTTCACGAGCAGTGAATCATACTTTAATTGTACACTCCAATCATTGACTCCACTCGGTATTTCTAAATTCGTCGTGAATTGCTTGCCGGGTAAGATAGTTACCATATTCGGTTGCAAGGTGAATGAACGTTCATTCTGTGGCTTCACCGTAACGA
>JBPOHH010000792.1:0-4485 GCA_052035765.1 Bacteroidota bacterium | reverse complement strand
GAGAAGGCAGCACCATCTTCCTGCAGCGCCGATGAGCGAACAGCGTAGGTAGAAGCGAGTGCGTCATTGCCAAAATACTCTTCGAGTGCGCCGAGAATATCCTCTGGGACTTGAAGGGTGGCGCTCGCTGCCTGAATGTGGGATATATCATCGGTATCGGGGAGTTGATGCAGGAGAACATCTTCGGGTACAACTGCCCACTTCGGAACGGTAAGCCCAATTTTTTCAAGGAGAAGGAGATTTCGCGCCTTGCCGCCTATCGTACTTGCTTGCTCTTTGTCGCTGTATGACGTGAGGATAGATTTCATGAAAAAAGTGAAGTGATCATGGGAATTCCGCCAAGAGCGAGATACATGAGAATGGTCCAGCCGATGGAGGCATATTCGATAAGTTTGGATTTTTTGGGGGTGGGAGCATAGAGAAAGGATACTCCCGGAAACAAGCAGAGAGCGTAGCATACCAAGAGTACAATCAGAGCGGGCAACCCGTAGCCGGCATAGTGTGCAGCGCCGACGGTGAGTGCCATCGTGGCTGTCAGTAATCCAATCCAAATATAGACACCGCCTCGGGTTCCGTATAATCCTGTGTAGGAAATTACACCTTCTTCTTCCGTCTCCGGCGTTCGGATTTTCCGTCCGAACTCGAGTACAATTCCATTACAATACGACACCGCAAAAAACCAGAGAACGCCGGTGTGGAGCGATGCGCCGCCAAGCAGCCAGTCGAGTCCGCTCGAATACACATCAATCAGCGGAATAATCATCATGTGGGAAGTAATGTAGGCAATCTGATGGCGGCGCAGCCAATGAGGGATGAAAAATTCGACGCCCATGAGCAGAAGATACAACAGCACAACACTATAGAGAATAAGCATTTGCGGTTGAAGAACGGCGATGACGATAATTTGAGCTGCAGCAACAATGCCGCCCACAATTTTCAATTCTTGAAGAGAAATCAAACCCCGGGGTACAGGCAAGTACGAGCGGTATCGCTTGTCGTCGTCTTTGTCTTTGAATTCATCAAAAATCCGAACAAGCAAGAAGAGGGTAATGGTTGCAAAGATGCCGATGAAAAAATCGCCCAGCGCTATAAAACCGGGTTCGTGACGGCAAATTCTCGAGTATGATACCGCCGAAAACGTAAAGCAAGTGATCATCACGCCATGACCGAGAAGCGGGAAACGTTCCTTTTGATAGATGAGAAATCGCCGGTAAAAGGGGAGGGAGTTTTCGTGCTGTGCCATTATTTTTTACGGCCAAATAAGAGGTGAGCACGTGTAAAATGATTCGATGACATGGCGGCTGCAATCGATATTTCACCGGCTAAGGCGACAGCGCCGCAAATTTCGGCGAATTTACGGGCATTGCCGGCGCCATAACACCCAAGCATTTCAAGGCATTCCCGTTGAGTGGGCAGGTGAGTGCCGCCGCCGACGGTGCCGACGATAACGGACGGCAAAGTCACTGCAACATACAGATGCCCCTCGCCATTGACCTCCATCCGCGTAATACCGACCGACGACTCTGAGATACAGGCCACATCCTGACCACAGGCGATAAAGATTGCCGCAAGTCCATTCGCCACATGACCTTGCGCTCCAATTGCTCCACTTTGAATCACGCCTAAGGTGGAGGATTGCCAATACTTTTGCATTTTTTCGGGTGTGGTTTTGAGAATATTCTCGACGATACGCCGCTTGAGTACGATTTCGGTGGTTACTTTCTTCCCCCGCACACTGGCAAAGGAAATATTGGTCGCTTTTTTATCGCCGGAATAATTGCATTCGATATACCACTCAAGAGGTTGGAAGGGAATATTGGCAAGAAGGAACTGGCAAATCTGATCTGTACAGATGGTGACCATATTTTGTCCGGATGCATCGCCGGTCGTGTATTCGAAGGTAAGAATTACGCTATTGCCTTCGACATTGACCTTGACATCACTGAGCTTTGCGTATCTGCTTGCCTGTGCGACAATTGCATCGAAAGTATGAGAATTGTCAAGGACGAATTTGACAAATACTCCGACTTCACCAATGTTATTAAATTTAAAATACGGACTGCGTTGTGTGCCTTCTGATAAGCAGGCAGCAGTCACCCCGCCGCTTGCGCGAATAGCTTTCATACCACGGTGATACGAAGAAACGAGCGCGCCTTCTGTGGTCGCAAGCGGAATATAAAATTCACCATTTGCCTTCGTACCATGGATGAGAATCGGCCCGGCTACGCCAATCGGAATCTGCGCCATCCCTATATAATGTTCGATGTTACCTTTGAGCGTCTCGGGTTGGGTGAATTGCTGCTGATTGGTCAGATAAGCAAACCTGATATCATGTTCTTTCAGAAATTCAATCCGACCATCGACACCCGATTGCTGGAAATCCTTCGGGAAATTAGTCTGATCCAAGCGGTTGATTTCTTCGTCCGAAAGCGGTGCAAGCTGTTTGGAATACGCTTGAATCAACTTATCTTTTTCAAATTCACTGATAATCTTGGCTACTGCTTTTAGATTCTGTGCCATAGGGAAGGTACATTATACATTGAAAATTTCGTGCAACTGTTTAAGGTGCAAAATAGATAAAAAAATGGTAGCACTCAAGAAAATAATGGTAGTTCGAAGGTAAAGTATATGATTCGGTCGTTATCTATTCAGATTCGTTCCCTTTGGCTTGATAATGACTTGAATATGGAATGGCACGCTGATTTTCTATGATTTTCGCTGATAAAACATCAGGAATTCAGCGTGTGACTTTTTTTAACACAAAGTTCTCAAAGATACTCCACAAAGTATCACTATAGATACACCTAATCTTGTAGTGTACTTTGTGGTTACCTTCGTGTTCTTTGTGCTAAAAAATGAAATGGCTGATGAATGATACGCTGATTTTTTATGATTTATTATGATTCTCGCAGATAAAATATCAGGAATTCAGCGTGTGACTTTTTTAACACAAAGTTCTCAAAGATACTCCACAAAGTATCACTATAGATACACCTAATCTTGTAGTGTACTTTGTGGTTATCTTCGTGTCCTTTGTGCTTAAAAAACTGAAATCGCTGAGGAATGGCACGCTGATTTTTTATGATTTATTATGATTCTCGCAGATAAAATCATCTTCAATCATAACAAATCAGCGGCATCAGCGTGCCATCGGAAAGCGTCAGAAACTTCACCTAGCAATCAACACCTTCCCAACACTCTCAAACATCCCCGCCCGCATCCTACAATAATACACACCCACCGGCAAGTCAAGCCCAGCAGAGTACTCACCGGCCTCAAGCGCACCATCCGACACAACAAGCACAGAATCCCCTACATAATCAAATACTTCCAAGCGTACATTCCCCGAGAGTCCAACACCAAAGTCTATGCTTTTGTCTTTGACTGTCAGGAAATACTTCTTGCCGGTACTGCTCACCACACGGATATTTTTCCCGCAGTAATCGGCGAGCATGAGGATATTGCCGGTCGCATTCCATGTCTCGCAGTCAGCGACTTTTGATGAATCAACGGATAGCTTAACCGGATAAATTGTATCAGATGTATGCGGTAAGAATGCGTCGAAGATTATAGGAATTGAACGGCTTCCGCCATTGCCATTAACCAACAATTCTCCAGTTCTATCATCAGGAATTGCTTGTGCGCCGGAAATAGAATTAAATTTCACAAGTAATGAATCATACTTTAATTGTACGCTCCAATCGGTAACTCCACTCGGTATTTCCAAATTTGCCGTGAATTGTTTGCCGGGTAAGATAGTTACCATGTCCGGTTGCAAGGTGAAGGAACGTGCATTCCGTGGATTCACCGTGACGATGACTTCATCGGACTTCACACATCCTGCGGGATTGGTGACAGTGAGCGTGTAGGTCGTGGTCGTCGCTGGGCTTGCTGTTGTCTGACTTGCAGTTGGACTTGAAAGACCGTTTATAGGATTCCAAGAATATGAGTTTCCTGCTTCTGCAGGAATACTTATTTGTGTGCTTTCACCGATGCAGATTGGTTTGTCTTCGCCTGCTTGTGCATTTGGTGGTGGAAGTATCGTTACGGTCACGAAGGCGGAGTCGATACATGTGCCACTTGATACAAGTACTTTGTATTTCGTTGTAATAGTTGGGTTTGCTGTGGGATTGGCTATGGATGGATTATCCAATCCTATACTCGGCGTCCACTCATACTTCGCGCCTCCACTGGCGAATAACTTCACGCTCGCTCCTTCGCAGATGCTTGTGTCATTCGAGACGATTGCTTTGATCGTGCCGATGGTCACGAGAACTGTATCGCTCGCCGTACATCCGCCATTTCCTGTGACGGTGAGAATGTATTGCGTTGTGCTTGTTGGAGATGCAGTTGGATTTGCTTTTGTTGCATCATCTAAGCCCGCCATTGGTTGCCATTGATACGAAAATCCTGCTTGAGCTGCTTCGCCTATTTCTGTGCTTGCGCCGATGCAGAGGGTTTTGTCTTGTCCGGCGTTGGCGGTGG
>JBPOHH010000624.1:0-6249 GCA_052035765.1 Bacteroidota bacterium | reverse complement strand
GATGATATCTGCCGTTGTGGTACATATCAGCGCATCCGGGAAGCGATCCACAAAGCTGCCGGCGCGTAAGAACATGAATTCTCAGATTGTTATCGACACTCCACTTGGGAATATTCTTATTATTGGTACTGAGTCGGCAATTTCCTGCGTGGAATTTATCGGTTCAACCCCTGTAGTTTCAAGTGAGCATTCATCGAAAATAGTTCAGCAATGCGCCGACGAACTGACGGAGTATTTTGCCGGCACTCGCACGGAGTTTACCTGTCCGCTTCGGCAAGAGGGAACTGAATTTCAACAGAAAGTCTGGCAGCAATTACTCTCCATTGACTACGGCAACACAATGTCTTATTTAGACTTGGCGCTATCACTTGGTGATAAAAACTTAGTTCGCGCCGTCGGTACTGCCAACGGTAAAAACCAAATCGCGATCATCGTTCCCTGCCACCGTGTGATAGGTTCGGACGGCAGCTTGGTCGGTTATGCCGGTGAGCTTTGGCGCAAGCACTGGCTATTGGACCATGAGAAATCGACCGCCGGCACTACATCACAATTATCATTTTTATAACTCTAATCATCGAACACATGTCAACTACTTCCTCTTCCCATCAGCTTTCCCCGACTCCCACGCGCCGCAGCTTTCTGCTCGGCATGGCAGCTACCGGTATTGGCTTTGTTGTTTCTTCTATTTCTACTCATAGTGAGGTCTTCATGATACATCCCGAACAAACAGCGCAGAGCTACGAACCTAATGTGTGGGTGAAAATTGACCCCGACGGCACCACGACTATCACGGTCAATCGCGCTGAAATGGGTCAAGGCGTGCGCACTTCACTTGCGATGATCGTAGCTGACGAAATGGATGCTGACTGGTCGAAGGTCAAAGTGCGACAGGCGCGGGCCGGAAATTCCGACGCCGGTGCACCGATGACCGGTGGCAGCGGAAGCGTATCAGGCAGCTATGCCAATCTACGGAAAACTGGCGCGGCAATACGATCGGTCATGATATCGGCGGCAGCCAAAAAATGGGGAATTTCAGAGTCAAGCTGCACTGCAAGCAATGGTGTAGTGAGCGAAGTAAACGGTTCACGCGAAATCAGCTACGGTGGCCTCACCGACGATGCAGCAAAGCTTACACCACCATCGAATCCCGCGCTCAAGAGTGTAGGAAGTTTCAAGCTTATCGGCAAGCGCATTCCAAGAGTTGACAATGCTGATGTGGTCTCCGGTAAAGCGATATACGGACTCGACGTGCGCATTCCGGGCATGAAATACGCCGTAATGGTACGACAAATAGCACTCGGAGCATCGATTGCCTCGTTTGATGCATCGGAAGCACTGAAAATACCCGGCGTCATTCGTATCGAGAATGTTCCGAGTGTCGGCCTGGTGGTATTAGCCGACAACACGCATGCAGCTCTCACTGCACGCGAAGCCCTGAAAATTCAATGGAATATGGGAAATAACACGAATTTGAACAGTTCTGGTATCAGCGATAAATTACGGGCAGGTTTTACTAAATTAGGTGAATTACCGACGACGACCGTGAAGACAATTGAGGCAGAGTATCACCTGCCGTATATTGCCCATGCGACGATGGAACCTATGAATTGTGTCGCTGATGTCCGTGACACCACGGCAGAAATATGGTGTCCGACACAAGTCGGTGACAGCGCTCTCAGCAGCGTGGCAAGTGCAACCGGAATTGCAGCTGCAAATATTAAGTTTAACGTCACCCTCATGGGTGGCGGATTCGGCAGACGCTTGTATGCGGAGTATGCATCGATTGCAGCACGCATTTCCAAAGCATTCAAAGTGCCGGTTCTCTTTATGTTTTCCCGTAAAGATGACATGTCAAGTGATTATTATCGTCCTGCGAGCTTTCATGCCTGCAAGGGTGGAGTCGATGCAGCGGGTAAAATCACCGGAATTTTCCACTATACTGCCAATGGAGATAATAGTACGTTCCCGCCCTACTCCATGCCTCAGCCGAGATTGAGCAGTACGAATGTCAGTCTGCCTGTTTCCGTCGGTGCATGGCGTTCGGTCGGCCACACATCGAGCGTCTTTGTCAATGAATGTTTTATTGATGAATTAGCCACAGCCGCAGGCAAAGACCCGTATCTCTTTCGACGGGATATGCTTACCGGTAATCCACGATTGCTCGCCGTGCTCAACAAAGCTGCCGAACTTGCCGAATGGACGAAGCCACTTCCGAAGGGATGGGGACGCGGAATTGCCTGTACGAATGCATACTCTAGTGTTGCACATGTGATTGAAGTATCAGTCTCCCCGATCGGCGAGCTCAAGGTCGAGCGCATCGTCGCTGTTGTGGATTGTGGTATTGCGGTGAATCCTATGAGTGTCGAAGCGCAAATGCAAGGCGCGGCAGTCGACGCTCTCTCAACGGCAATTAAAGCAGAAATTACCGTCGAAAAAGGAGCAATAAAGCAAAGTACATTTATTGATTATGAATGGCTTCGCATTAATGAAATGCCCAAAATCGAAGTGCATATTATGCCAAGTACAAGCTCGCCGTCCGGTATGGGCGAAGCAGGTTTCCCGTCCGTCACTCCTGCACTCTGTAATGCTATTTTCAATGCTACCGGCAAACGTGTACGCTCGCTTCCGATTCAAAAAACATCGCTTTCGGCGGTGGATATGCCAACGGCGGAAGAGATGCCGGCCGATATCTCGCTTTACCCAAGTCCATTTACAAATGCATTTACGGTCTCGGGGAAGATTCAGAGTCCACAGTCTGGCATGGTAACTATTGCGGTGCACAATCTGCTTGGAACGAAACTCATGGAAGTCGAAACATCGGTGTCTGCGTCCGGTGAATTCACTCAACCGATTGATTTCCCGAGAGCTACATCCGGGGTCTATTTTGTGAATCTTCGATGCGGTTCGGCGAATTATACGCGGAAAATTGTGAAAGAATAGTGGTTAGTCTTGTGTAGTATTTATTCAAATCCATGGCAGCACCTATACCCGACATACATACCCCTACATCACGGCGCAGCTTCCTCCTCGGAATGGCAGCCTCCGGTGTTGGAATCGTTCTCGCGCCAATCTGGTCGCCGGAGCTTGTCGGGAAATTGCACGTGACGACAGCGCCACTGCCTGCAGCTGCTTTCGAACCGAGCACCTGGATACGGATTGACCCCGATGGGCAAATTACATTTAAAATCGCTAAGTCTGAAATGGGTCAGGGCATACGTACATCGTTTGCCATGATAATTGCCGAAGAATTGGACGCCGATTGGAATGCGGTGCGTGTGCAGCATGCACTTCCGCATGAACTCAAGAAAGGTGAAAAAATCGAAACCACCGGCGGAAGCAATAGTATTCTCTTGAATTACGAACAGTTGCGTGCGACGGGTGCGGCTGCAAAAGCGATGCTGTGCGCAGCAGCAGCCAGGATTTGGGGAATTGATGCATCAGATTGTCGCACGCAGAAGAGCGTCGTTACTGAGGTCAACGGTAGCCGATCAATGACCTACGGCGAGCTCAGTGAACAGGCAGCGAAGGAAGAAATCCCACTCAATCCTCAGCTAAAGCAAGCATCGGAGTTCACGCTGATCGGCACACGTAAACCTCATATAGACACTGCCGATATCGTTTCAGGAAAGGCGAAATACGGCATCGATATACGATTACCGGGTATGAAGTATGCCGTGCTTGTCACATCTCCTGCACTCGGCGCGTCGATTCGTTCGATCGATACTTCCGAAGCATTGAAAATTGACGGTGTTCTCCGTGTGGAATATGTGCCGGATCTCGGATATGTCGTTCTTGCAAACACCACGTATGCAGCTCTTCAGGGTCGCAAGGCACTCATTATTGATTGGAACACCGACAGTTCTGCTACTCTCAGTAGTCCGCTCATCAGTGAAAAGCTTAAGGCGGCGATAGGTTCGCTTCCGGCACTTCCCTCCGATACCGCTTTTTCAATAGAAGCAGAATATGAGCTTCCTTATCTCGCTCATGCAACGATGGAACCTATGAATTGTGTCTGTGATGTGCGTGCAACGAGCGCAGAAATATGGTGCGGCACGCAGGTACCGGATTTTCTGCGGACAGATGCAGCAAAATTGCTTTCTCTTCCTGTAGAGAACGTTCGGGTACACGTTCCACTTCTTGGCGGTGGCTTTGGCAGGCGACTTTATATCGACGTAGCAAAAGCCGCCGTGTTAATTTCCCGGGCATTCTCGCTTCCTGTTTCCTTCCTTCTTACCCGCAGTGATGATATGCAGATCGATTATTACCGCCCGGCAAGTTATCATCAATGCAAAGCAGGAGTCGATGCATCGGGAAAGATTTCAGGCATCATCCATGCAACGGTGAACGGTGAAAATACGACGTTTCCTCCCTATCAGATGCCTGCCCCCACTACAATGTACAATGGTGTGTATATTCCGATACAAGTCGGCGCATGGCGTTCGGTCGGACACTCATCGTCGGTCTTTGTCAATGAAAGTATCATCGACGAGCTCGCCGTACTTGCAGGGAAAGACCCCTTTGAATTTCGAAGAAACATGCTTCCGGAAGGTTCACGCCTGCGTGCAGTCCTCGAAAAAGCTGCCGAACTCTCGGGATGGTACGATCCTCTCCCCAAGGGGAGAGCACGTGGAAGTGCCTGCTATAGCTGGAGTTCGGACATTGCCCATGTCGTTGAAGTATCTGTATCCTCTCTTGGTCAATTGTCAATCCATCGCATTACTGCTGTCATTGATTGTGGCGTTGCAATCAATCCGATGGGTGTCGAAGCGCAGCTGCAGGGTGCGGCCGTCGATGCATTATCTACAGTTCTTACATCAGCAATTACCCTCGATCGCGGCAGAATCATGCAACAGTCGTTTGCCGAGTACGGGTGGCTGCGCATGAATGAAATGCCACGCATCGATGTACATATTATGCCCGGCACACGACCACCGCTCGGTGTGGGAGAAATCGGCTATCCGTCCGTTCCGCCGGCTGTCTGCAATGCAATCTATCGGGCATCTGGAACCCGTATCCGACGCTTGCCGATACGCCAAACTCCGGTGAGTGGTGCTGAAGAAACGGCAAAAGAATCACCATTTCAGCTGACCATCATGCCGAACCCTGCCGTAGACAGCGTTCGAATTACCGGTAGTATTCCACTTCCACCACAGACGACGATTTCGATGACATTCGAAAATATTCTCGGCTCACGACTCGCAAGTATTACGTCAACTATTAATGATCACAGCCAAGTAGAACAAACAATCTCTTTCCCGCCCTGCCCTGCAGGTGCGTATTTTATTCGACTCACAGCTGGTTCATTCGTGCATATACAGCAGATTATTAAACTCTAAAATTCTTGTAACACTTAATTGAATGTACTATGAATACTGTTACTCCTTCCGAACATCCTACCCCTACACGCCGCAGCTTTATCATTGGCATGACTACCCTCGGTGTGGGCATGGTACTCTCGTCAAGCATTCCCCAACGCGCTATCTTTGAGAATGCAGATGATCAATCGGCACAAAGCTTCGAACCGAATGTATGGGTCCGAATAGACCCCGACGGCACGATCATGATCACAATCGCCAAGGCGGAAATGGGACAAGGAATTCGCACTGCTCACGCTATGATCGTCGCCGAAGAAATGGACGCCGATTGGTCAAAAGTAAAAGTCAAGCAAGCACGGCCAAACGCCGGAAACGGTTCGCTCGGCACCGGCGGCAGCGGCAGTGTATCCGGAGGTTATAACACATTACGCAGAGCAGGAGCGACCGTCAAAGCCATGATGATATCGGCAGCAGCAAAAAAATGGGGTATCTCGGAGGCGAATTGTACGACCAAAAACAGTATAGTAATCGAGAAAAATGGAACACGACAGGCTCCGTATTCTGAGCTGATTGATATAGCATCTACGCTCACCGTTCCATCGAGTCCTACCCTCAAAAACCCTTCAACATTCACGTTAATCGGAACGCCCCAGCCGCATATTGACAATCCCGATATCGTTTCGGGGAAAGCTATCTACGGACTCGACGTCCGCATTCCCGGGATGAAGTATGCTATGATTGCCATGCCGCCTGCGCTCGGTGCATCTGTCCGAACATTCGACCCTGCCGATGCTCTCAAAGTACCCGGCGTTCTCAAGGCAGAACGTGTCAACGGTATTTCCGGTATTGTGGTGGTAGCGGAGAACACCTTTGCTGCCATGAAGGGACGGGAAGCGTTGAAAATTGAATGGAATATGGGAAATAATGTAAGTAT
>JBPOHH010000693.1:0-9540 GCA_052035765.1 Bacteroidota bacterium | reverse complement strand
TTGACCAAGTCCGTGGATCAAATGCAGTATCCGTAACTCTTACCAATCTTCAATATGGTGCATCAGGTAGATATCGTTGTATTATCGCGACTTCTTGCGGTAAAAACTTTGATACTACAACAGAAGCAGTCGTCTATGTTACCAAGCCAACTCAAATTGTCACCCCACCGGTAAGCCAAGTGGCTTTGGTCGGCGGTTCGGCACGATTTGAAGTAGCAGCTGCAGAAGCTACAACCGGATACAACAATGACTTGAATCCTCCTGTTTATCAATGGTTCAAAGGTTCAACGAAGTTGAATGACAACACTCGTATCAGTGGTGCTTCGACAGCAGTACTTACGATTAGAAACCTTACAGCAACAGATGCAGCAAGCAATTATTATGTAAAAGTAATCGGTGCTTGCGGAGTTGATAGTTCGGCTACCTTTGCTCTTTCAGTAGCAGATATTCCGACTGCAAGTCTTGCGGTAGCGGATGTGTCAGCTTGCCCGACACAGTCAGCGACGATGACAGTAAATCCAACTATCACCGGTGCATCCGGCTTGACACTTGGATATCAATGGCGCAGAGGTACCGTAGCATTGACTGACGGTGCAAAATATTCCGGAACTAAAACAGCTACTCTTACAGTAAATAATGTTGATGCAGCAGATGCTGGATCAGATTATAATGTTGTTGTAACTGCAAGCCCAACAAACGGTGTCGTGAGAACATCTGCAAACGCAAAATTCACAGTAAAACAAGCAACAACAATTACTGACCCAATGCCGGTAAGCGTTTGCGAAGGCAAGCCAGCGATGATGAATATCACAGCTACAGGTGAAGGTGCAGTATCGTACAAGTGGACACAAAACGGCACAGACGTAGCCGGAGCAACTAGTGACACATTACAATTTGCTGCGATTACTTTAGCTCAAGGTGGTAAGTACACAGCAACAGCAACTGCCGGTTGCGGTTCAGTTACTTCGAAAGAAGTGATGGTTAATGTTATGACGAAACCAGTCGTTTATGGTCCATCAGAAAAGAAAATCAGCATCAAACAAGGTGGCTTAATGCGCTTTGCAGTTGCAACAGTTTCTGATCCTACTACAAAATACATGTGGTACAAA
Source organism: Bacteroidota bacterium (assembly GCA_052035765.1). Taxonomy (GTDB): domain Bacteria; phylum Bacteroidota; class Ignavibacteria; order Kapaibacteriales; family UBA961; genus JADJXV01. The sequence continues at coordinate 8,431 of JBPOHH010000693.1, read as the reverse complement.
GATAATAACCCTGTTACAAATGATTCAAGTGTAAATCAATACTACACTAAATTTGATGTTAAGACAGCCGGCGATGGTGGAAAGTACTACTGTGTAGTCAGCAATCAATGTGGTTCAACAAATTCAGATACTATTGAAGTTGTTGTGACTACAGGTCCTGCCGGTGTAGATAATGGTGAAGTCGCTGGTTTCGCTCTTGAAAACAACGAGCCAAATCCATTCTCTGATGCAACTACTGTTCGCTTCACGATTCCACAAACAACAGCTGTACGTCTTCTCGTTACTGATGTTTATGGTCGCGAAATCGCTACATTAGCATCCGGTGAAATGGCTGCTGGTTCATATCCTGTTACATTTAACGCAAGAGATCTTAACTTATCAGCCGGTGTATATTACTATACATTGAATGCAGGTGGTGTAAGTATCTCCAAGAAAATGATGTTTGTCAAATAAGCATCATTTCTGATTAATCCGAAAGCCGGAACGTACAAACGTTCCGGCTTTTTTTATGGGAACTCAGTACATTACTTCAGAGATATTTTGGTAATTTTGCACTGATATGCTTATTGATGGTAGATAGTAATCGCATAAACAAACAGTAGGGAAAGTAGCGTGAGACTATTGCGATGTATTCGAGTAAACTTCGCTTTAGGATCAAAGAGTAGATTGGTTTGTTTTATAGGTCTTCACATTCATAGCAGACAATTCATATCAAGGATACTTATTAAAGACTATATATTTTAAACGATAAGAGTGAAGATGCATCAATTGACCGCAGAGCGTGTTGAGGAAATAGTCAGAAACCTACAAGGAAAGACCATTGCAGTAATCGGGGACCTCATGCTTGACAGATATTTCTGGGGAAGTGTTTCGCGCATATCACCGGAAGCACCCGTGCCGGTGATTGATATCGAGCATGAAACCTTTCATCCGGGAGGAGCAGCAAATGTTGCTCATAATTTACGGTCACTGGGAATCAGTCCTATCCTTTGCGGAGTGGTCGGTAGAGATAGGGAAGGTGAAATACTGCGAAACTCAGCAATAGATTCTGGATTATCTACAATGGGGATATTGGTTGATGCACATCGACCCACGACCGTGAAAACAAGAATCATGGGGAATAATCAACATATTGCGCGACTCGATAAAGAAAAGCGAGATTATATTGATAATGAGACATCAGACACCATACTCAACGTACTCTCCACCATCGAATCCCTGGATGGAATAATAATCGAAGACTATAACAAAGGGGTAATTACACACCATTTAATACAATTGCTGACCGACTTGTCGAAAAGCAAGAATATTCCACTGTTTGTTGACCCCAAAAAGAACTTCTTCTTTGAGTATAAAAATGCCACCGTATTCAAGCCCAATCGGAAAGAAGCTCAGGAGGCATTGGGATATTCGCTGAAGAGCCCGGCTGATGTCGAGCGTGCAGGCAAAGAGCTCTTAAAGCGCCTTGAAGCTGAGAATATATTACTCACACTCGGCGAAGAGGGGATGATGCTTTTTCAAAGCAATGGAGAAGTGTCTTCGGTGCCAACAAAGGCACGACATATAGCCGACGTGTCGGGTGCAGGAGATACTGCGATTGCCACTCTATCGGCTGCGATTGCAGGTGGAGCATCAATTACGGAAGCAGCAGAGCTTGCGAATATAGGAGCAGGAGTCGTATGCGAGGAGCCGGGTATTGTGTCGATACGACCTTCGGCACTGATTGCAGCTCTTAGTTTTTAATGATACAGTATTACGTATTTACCTCATATTCAAGAATGTAATGGTTGTTACACGTACACTTATTTCTGACATTTGCAGACAGCTTCGCCAACAGGGGAAACGTATAGTTTTTACTAACGGGTGTTTTGATATCCTTCATAGAGGGCATGTTACCTATCTCAATGCAGCCAAGCAGTTAGGAGATATCCTTGTCGTTGGTGTCAACAGCGATGATTCTGTTCGCAGATTAAAAGGACCAAGCAGACCAATTAACAATGAGTCGGACAGGAGTGAAGTACTGGCTGCTCTCAAATCCGTAGATTTTATAGTGATTTTTGACGAAGATACGCCGCGTGAACTGATTGGCGAGATTACTCCGCATGTAATTACCAAAGGTGGGGATTATACACCCGAGACTATTGTCGGAGCCGATTATGTACTTCAGGCCGGTGGTCAGGTAGTGGTGATTCCGTTGGTAGAAGGTAAGTCTACAACGTCTATTGTACAAAGAGCAAGCGGCAGAGATATTCTGTAGAAGATATAATGTATGCGATAAGGATGTATAAAAAAAGCCTCGATTCAATGAATCGAGGCTTTTTTTAATTGAAATAGTGCTTTCTTATCTACGGATTTTGGTAGTATCACGTGTGTCGCGAGGACCTTTTTCTTTGCAAGGAACGATGCCTGTTTCGAGCCATTTTTTCCAGATTTCTAATTGACCGGGTCTCAACATTGATTCGATTGAAGCCATCAATTGGGTTTTGCAATCTGCTGCTGCTTTATTGGCTGCTTCACGGGCTGCATTGATTGCGGCGCGTGCTGCTGTTGTGATTTCTTTCATTTTTGCGCGTGCTTCGTCTCTGGTCATTGTGCCTGCTTCTACTTGTGCCTTGATTTCACGTTCTGCTGCGCGAGTGCGGTTGCGGATTGCTTCTTCTTCTGCGCGATATGCGTCACGGGCAGCTTTTACACAATCTTCGTATGTTCTCATGAATCCTTCTAACTGACGACGTTGTGTAGAATCGAGCTCTAAGCAACGGATAATCAAGCGAGGATTACGTTCTCTGCTGACAGCACCATCACCTCTGCCATCTTTAGAATTACCGGTAGGATTATCACCAAGCGCAAACATCAGAGAATTGTCATCAAACATGAACGCATCTGCTGAGGAAGTGTAGTTCGGTGCAACGAGTGCAGCCGGAGTATCATTGTAGCTTGTGGTCGGAGAGTCAGCATTTGAGCAACCAACGACACCTACGAGAGCGAGCATAGCAGCTACGCTTACAAAAGGCAGGAAGAATTTGGCAATACGAGTTTTCATAACTGTAACCTTAAAATAGAATAAAAATGAAATAAAGGATTGTGCGAACCTGAAGTTGCGATAGAGATACCCGAACCGGAGAAACGGTTTAACGATGTCCCCTGAAAGTACGAATCAACTATCCGTTCCTCGTGCAGTAATCTTGGAGTATTGGATTTGTTACATTCCTTCGTAAAATAAATTTCACCGTTCGATTCTCCCGGAATCGAACTAAGAAATAAAAAGTAATATCATTTGCCGAATGATTTGTACAACAGCACTTGCAAACAGTATCCACGTAAATATCACATGGAAATACTGTGCCGAGCTCCCGGGATGTTTTCCAAAAACTTCCATCAACGACAGACCGCCAGCTGTTTGAATATCGCTGAAAGAAATCGCTGATGCCGGCTTGCCAAGTTTGCCGGTCAATTCCAGGATCCATTCCAAGCGCTTGACCTGTCGGCGGAAGTCATAACCCCACAGTGTGAGTAATATCAAGTATAATTGATATTGATTCGCCTTGAAAATTGCATGTTTTTCGGGGTTCATTGCTACAATAGGCAGGAACACAAGAAACCAGGAAAGTCCTGCAATCGAAAAAAGCGACATCAGCACCCTGCGAAGGAGTATGCGCTGCGGCTCGAACAATGCCGATATATCATCCGGAAAAATTGATTGCTTCATAATACTCATCAATAAAAAGGGCAAGCAAAATTTGCTCACCCTTTGTGTGTTGTGCTATCGAATGAACGTATTATTCGCCTTTTGCAGCAGCTTTAGCAGCTTCTGCTTTCTTGCGAGCATCGTTTACTTTCGTGCGTGTATAGCGGCGAGCCACTGTTTCTTTGTGTTTTGTAACTGCTTCAGCAATCTCCTCGGCACTTTTGCCTTTGAATTGCATGTGACGTTGCAATAATACACCTTCATAGCTCAAGAATGCACGGACAACATCCGTCGGCTGTGCACCGACGTTGAGCCAATAGATTGCTCTGTCAGGATTAATAGAAATAGTTGATGGCGCTGTCATTGGATTGTAATATCCAAGTCGCTCGATAAATGCAGAATCGCGTCTTTCGCGGCTATCGACCACTACAATATCATACGTGGGGGATTTCTTGCGACCTTTGCGGCGCAAACGTAGTTTTACCATGAGATACCTTACTCCGGTTAATTATGAATAAAAAAGCAATCCGGTACTTCAGCGTTTGAAGCCGGTTGGCATTTTGAAATTTCGCATTTGTTGCGAGGGATTTCCTTTAGAGAGAGTTTTCATCATTTTTTGCATGTCTTCAAATTGCTTGAGCAGACGATTTACTTCCATAATCGTCGTGCCGCTTCCAAGGGCAATTCTCCGACGGCGTGATCCGTTGAGGACTTTAGGGTTCTTGCGTTCATGATCAGTCATCGATAAAATAATCGCTTCGACCTTCGCAAATGCTTTGTCATCCACTTCGACATTCTTCATCGCGCGATCCATACCGGGAATTAAGCCGAGTAAGTCGCGGAGGGAACCCATCTTTTTAATAGTTCGTAACTGATCGAGAAAATCCTGTAAGTTGAATTCATTCTTACGGATTTTTGCTTCTAATTTCTCGGCATCTTCTTCGTTGAATTGTGCTTGGGCTTTCTCAACGAGAGTGACGATATCACCCATACCTAATATCCGCGAAGCAATTCTTTCCGGATGAAATGGCTCAAGTGCATCAAGCTTCTCACCCGTACCGACATATTTAATCGGCTGACCAACAACCTTGCGAATCGAAAGAGCCGCACCGCCACGAGTATCACCGTCTAATTTCGTCAGCACTACACCCGTTAAATTGAGGCGTTCGTGGAATGCTTTTGCGGTATTGACTGCATCCTGACCGGTCATCGCATCGCAAACAAAGAGAATTTCATGCGGCTTGGTCTGATCGCGGATGTCCTGTACCTCCTGCATCATGTCTTCGTCAATGGTAAGACGTCCTGCAGTGTCGATAATCACAATATCACGAACAAACTTACGCGCATAGACAAGCGCTTCGTTCGCAATCTCGACCGCATTCTTGCCTTCGGCAGAATAAACGGGAATATTGAGGGATTGAGCAAGTGTTTTGAGCTGAGCGACAGCCGCAGGACGATAAATATCACACGCGACTAAGAGCGGCTGCTTTCCTTTTTTCTTGAGGTTCGCTGCGAGCTTGCCGCAGAAGGTAGTCTTACCCGAACCCTGCAATCCGGCAACCATGATGACAGTCGGTCCGCCGTGTGCGAGCAGTAAATCGCTTTTGTTACTCCCCATGAGCGCCACAAGCTCATCATAAATGAGCTTGATGAACAGCTGACCGGGCTGTAAATTACCCTTAACTTCAATACCAATAGCTTTTTGCGCTACTTCATCGATGAAATTTTTCGCAACGGTGAAATTAACATCCGCCTCTAAAAGCGCGGTACGCACTTCGTCGAGAGCTTCTTTGATGTTTTCTTCGCTGATTTTCGCTTGTCCCCGAATTTTCTTGAGGGCAAACTCTAATTTTGATTGTAAATTCTCAAACATTGCTGATTTTGTGAGGGTTGCAAATAAAAGAGCCACAAAAATACGGCTTTCTTGTCAATTTTCCGCACCGAATTTTCAGAAAAGACCATTAATTCGTAATTTTTATGAATGCCCGATGGACAATATTAACGCTTCGGAAGTGGTTATTCGCGCCGCAATCCTTATTTTTGTTAATCTCAATCGATGTACTCACGATACTATCTTAGCACATAACCTATGAAAAAAGCTCTCATTTATACAATTATCTTCCTCACTGCTCTCTCGATATCCATCGCTTCGCAAAGCGGTAAAAAGAAATCTCCGAAAGAGAAACAAACAGTGAAACCTGCCCTTCTCCGCGTTCTCGTCGCCTCCGTTCAGACCGGGCCGAACGTCCCCGCTTCGCTCGATCGGAAGGTCGATGCTGCGATGGGGCTCGCTTGCTTTGCTTCCAATCATTACGCAGCCATCAGTTTTGCAGCCCGGGATTCTGTGGTGCAGAAATTACAAAGTGAAGGCAAAGAGCCAAGCGCGCTCGCTGTCGCTGCCGAACTCAAAGCCGACAGAATTGTCTTTGTCCAAATCAACCGAATTGCCAACATGCTCCGCGTGGAGCTCGCCTCAAGCAAGGGCGAGAAATTCGCTGAAACAGGGAAAGGTGAGGGATATTCTCTGCTGAAGTATCATACCGATACGTCTATTGTCTATGATCCGTCGCTGCTTGAAGCACTCCAACGCGCCTTTGCAGCAGCCGAAAAAGACTCGCTGATGTATCTTGTGGCCGAAAAAGACATGCGCGTCTTTCCCGCTCCGCCCCTTGCCGTTGTGGGAATTGAATTCAGAGATTCCCTCAAAATCATCTCGAAAATATTTGACCTCAAGTCACAGCCGGTCAACGGATACGATGCCGTGCTTACAATCTTTCAGACAGCTAAGGAAAGTTCTAAGTATGCAGTATTTGATATGGATACACGCGATAGTATCTATGCTCTTGAGAATTTAGTCTATGTCGAGAACAACAAAGCGCCCTCCGTTGTCGAATTGAAAGTACTCTATAAATACGGCATTCAGTACTGTATTACCGGTTCCATCAGCCGCACCGAAGAAAGTACCGTGCTCACACTTCAATTATGCGCGATTACGCCGGACTTTACCCTCAAAAAAATCCGCGCCGAGCGGGCAATTATTAGTGACGAAGACAGTATCGCCGAGCTCCGTCAATCACTGACCAGATTAACCAAAAAACTCCTTAAAATCAATGGATAAAGCACCAAGAAATACCGACAAAAAAGAACGTACCATTCGGATGATTGCCCAAAACCGTAAAGCGCGGCATGAATTCGAAATCCTCTACACCGTGGAGGCAGGCATCGCCCTCACCGGCACCGAAGTAAAATCACTCCGGCAGGGAAAGTGTAATTTTCAAGACAGTTACGCAGGATTTATGAGTAATGTAACCGATGAAATTACCCTCTTTAATTTTAATATCTCGGTCTATGAACACGGCAACCGCGAGAATCATCATCCGACACGTCCGCGTACACTGCTCGTTCATGCTAAAGAAGCAACCAAGCTTCGAGCGGCAGCCCAGGAAAAAGGTCTGACAATTATTCCTCTCGCTCTTTATTTTTCAGGAGCATACGTGAAAGTCGAGCTCGGCGTGGCGCGCGGTAAAAAACTCTATGACAAGCGCGAAGACCTCAAAAACAGACAGGTAGAACGCGAAATGCGCCGCGAAAGCAAGTAATACCATTGACATATTTCAATCAATGACATATCCACCAAGCCGCTTGGAATAATTCTTGCGGCTTTTTTTGTTGAATTGGGCGTACTATTGTTCCGGTAGGAAGAATGAGTCCGCAGGTAAGGGGAAATTCAAAAGTAGTCGTTGAATTCTACCTTGAAATAAGTCATTGTGATGTAATTCATTAATACACAGGGGAATGTATGAAAATTGTGACAAGATTGTCAATCTTCGGTGCTTGCTTATCCTTACTGATTGTGCTTGCATCATGTGGCGAAACGACGCCATCAGGTCCGGTCATCGATCCGAATGAAGTCTATGTGCCGGCTAACCGCTCGATTCATCTGGAAGTAAATCAACCCGTTGACGCCGACAGTACGGACGATTATCTTATCGTTCGTCGGCAATACGCACTCTCGTATAATAAAAATAAAAACGAAGCGAATTGGGTGTCGTGGGAATTGAATGAAGGCTGGTACGGCAAGGCAGATCGTTATTCAGGTGCTTTTATCACGGACACATCGCTACCGGCAGGATTTACCCGCATCAAGCATGCCGATTATACCAATTCCGGCTATGACCGCGGACACCTTGTGCGCAGTGAAGAGCGAACTATCGACGATGCAGATAATAGATCAACCTTCTTATTAACCAACATCTTGCCGCAACGCCCGGATCTCAATCAAGGCGTGTGGTATGATATGGAACAATGGTGCGAGACGATGTGTAAAGACTCGACGAAAGAACTCTTTGTCATCGCCGGAGGGATTTATACATCAAATTCAAAAATTAATAATCTTGTTGCCATTCCGGATAGCTGTTTTAAGATTGTCGTTGTGCTCGAATCAGGTCAGCGCCTGTCGTCAATTACCAAAACGACCCGTATCGAAGCCGTGATTATGCCGAATATTCAGGGAATTCGTGCGGATAACTGGCAGAAATACAAACGCACGGTGGATGAGATCGAAGCCGCCACCGGCTATGACTTCCTCAATTATGTTCGAAAAGATATTCAAGCTGTCATCGAAAGTAAACCTTCTATTTTTTAATTCATTTCACAGATTTCCATGCCCAAAACAGGATACGTAGCCATCGTCGGAAAGCCGAATGTCGGTAAGTCAACGCTCATGAATGCCATCGTCGGCAC
>JBPOHH010000476.1:0-1751 GCA_052035765.1 Bacteroidota bacterium | reverse complement strand
ACTTCATTTTCATTGCTGCCGGACAGCATGATGATTCTTCCAATAAAATTTACGCCGGCTACATCAGGCATGAAGACCGCACTCGTCGAACTTCGCAGTAATTCACTCCTCGACAGTATCCTGAAATTACCGCTCACCGGTCAAAAAGATATCATAGCCTTTTCGACGAATATTCAGAAAATTGATCTCGGAACGCTTTGTCCGAATGAAGCGCGGGATACATCTATTACGCTTACCAATACCGGAACAATACGTTCGACATATCTGGTACAATCGCCGGTGATTCATGCAGAATTGACCGATTCTACGCTTAATTCTTCCGGCAGCACACCTATCAAACTACAATTCCCGGGACGCACAAGCGAAGGAATAATCAATGAAACAATTACCATCACCGACACGCTTTGCGGCTCTAAGTCCACGGTACAAGTCATTGGAAACATTCAACTTCCACATCTCACTTATCCACCGTTCGTTGACTTTGGCGCTGTAGCCAATGGCGCCACTTCAACGCTGGATATTGTTGCAGTGAATAAGGATACGCGTTCGATAACGATAGCGCAGCCGACGGGAATTACCGCGCCGTTTACGATTATTTCACTCACTCCGCCGGCGGGAAGTGTGCTTGCGGCGGGGGATACACTCAAAGTTCGCGTGCAGTATAGCGCTACAGGTTCGGTACCGAATTCTCAGATGATTCAATGGAGTACGATCACGCCATGCGCGACGCTCGACTCAACCGAACTGCGTGTGAGTGGCATTACGCATACTCTCGCATCTGTGGCTACGGTGACCTTCGATTCGGTTTGTGTGGGACAATCCCGGCAATTAAAAGCGCAGCTCTCCAACACCGGCAGTGCTCCCCTGCAACTCCTTCGTGCTGAATGGATTACCAACGCAGGTTCGACGTTTTCTACAACCCTCACACCTGCAAAAATCCTCGCCCCGGGAACGACCGATTCGCTCGACATTACCTTCACGCCATCAGCAAGCGGTTTGGTTAATGCCGATCTGCGGTGGGTCGCCGATGTGGACACTGCCTTTACAACTGTCTCAGGCATCGGGAAAAGATGCGCGGCGAATCTCGACACAGCGCGCACCACGATTATCGCACCGAACATCACCGCAAAAGCCGGCGAAAAAGTGAATCTTACACTCAAATTATTGAAGCCAACAGGTATGGAAATAGTCGGCGCGCCAACCGACTGGCAAGCCCGCATCCATTACAACAAATCCATTCTCTATAATGAACACACAAGTAATGTATGCCCAGGCACAACAGATAGTTGCGTGCTTGAGCTGACGGGTGTGTATAATCCCCAAATGGATGAATTAATCTCGATTCCCTGCATCACCACGCTCGGTAATACTGACCATTCGCCCATTGTCATCGATACATTTTATTGGAATAACAGCGCGATTGTGACCGAAGTAGCCACGCAGAATGGTTCAATTACCTTGAATGGAGTGTGCGAAGATGGCGGCGTACGCCTGTTCATTCCAGCAAAAAACAGCACTTCCCTTTCCACGCGGCCGAATCCTGCGCAGGATAATCTGCAAATACAGTACGGTTTGCGGGAGCCGTTGACGGTGACATTAGAATTACTCACGATGACCGGGCAAGTCGCGCAAACAATTCTCAATAATCAATCTCAAGTTGCAGGACAATATACTCTTACCAGCGACCTGAGTGTACTGGGAAATGGTGTATATTTGCTCCGCTTGCGGACGAATAAGGAGATGCTGACGAC
>JBPOHH010000344.1:0-1969 GCA_052035765.1 Bacteroidota bacterium | reverse complement strand
AATCAGCCCCAAAGTATGAACGGTTCAGCCGATTTTGGATTTACGTGGACGGCACCGACGACAGCAGGCGATTATACGATAAGAGGAGTTGGTTTAGGCGCTAATAATAATTTCCAGTCCAGCGGAGATGAATGGGATTATATGACACCCATTACGATTATTGTGGCTGATACAGCCTTACAGGTATTGTCGCCCAACGGGGGAGAACGCTATTGTCAGGGAAATTATACGGTCATTACTTGGACGCCGGTGATTATCAAAGGAAGTGTAAATGTCGAGTATTCAAGTAATAATGGTACCTCATGGTACACATTGGGCACCGTTCCCGGTTCACCGGGACTCTATCTTTGGAATTTCCCTACCAATCAAGCCATATCAACCGATTACAAAGTACGCGTCGTCTCTACCTATAATCCTGCAATGGGGGATACCTCGGATGCGAAGTTTAGTGTATTGACGACACCGCAAATTCTCTCCCAACCCAAAGCCGATTCGTCGTGTCTCGGAGGTTCTGTCACCTTCTCGGTAACTGCTGATAATTACCCTGGATACCTTTATCAATGGCGAAAAAATACTACCAATATTCAAGGCGCAACTTCGACAAGCTATACTATTTCCAATGCCCAGCTGAGCGATCAGGGTAATTACGATGTCATTATTAGCGGCTGCGCTCCGACTACGAGCAATCCCGCAGGATTTCTCATCAGTCAGCCGCCCAATGTCACCCAGCAGCCCAATGATACACTCGTTTGTCCCGGATCGTCAGCGACATTCAGTTGTCGAGCAACGGGCTCAGTGCTTACGTATCAGTGGAAGAAAAACGGTAATCCTATTAGCGGAGCTACGGGAATAAGCTACACATTACCGGCCGTAACTACTTCTGATACTGGTAATTACTCGGTAACAATCACAGGGAAATGTTCGCCCCCGCAGACCAGTAATCAGGCATATCTACGATTTACCACTGCACCAACCTTCGCTAAAAATCCACGCGATACCACCGTATGTACCGGCTCATCTGCTCAATTCAATGCCGAAGCGATGGGCAATGGTCTCACCTATCAATGGCGGAAAGACGGAAAGAAAATTGACAATGCAACCGGCGTGCAATTAGTACTTGCCACTGTGTCACCGGCTGAGATTGGGAATTATGATGTGGTCGTTACCAATTCTTGCGGACAGACGACGACGAGCTCAGCAGCACAACTCAAAACACGTGAATCAGTTGCGATTACTACACAACCCCGCGATACATCCGTCCAAGCGAATCTGACCGTCACGTTTACTGTCGCTGCTACCGGCACCGGTGCACGCTATCAATGGCTAAAGAATGGCTCGCAACGGTCGGCAGATACATTGGCTACACTGACTCTCTCTACTCTAAAGCTTGCAGATTCAGGCAGATATAGCTGTATAGTAAAGAATTTGTGCGGTCAGGTAGAAAGCGCTGTCGCAAAGCTCACCGTCACTGCACCTCCCGCAGGTGCTGCCCTCGCGCTGAGTGAGTCAACGGCTGATTTCGGATGCACGAAAGTCAAGACAACCCAAGAAAAAACATTGACTAATATTGTTTTTAATGGTGTGGGACATCCTCTCAATGTGACCGATGTGACGCTAAAAGGAGCAGACAGCCAAGACTTCGCTATCGTCAGCGGCGGCGGACCATTCACCCTCGCTCCGAACGAAAAGCGAACAATTACCCTGAAATTTACACCGATTTCGAAAGCTGCCAAGTCCGCAACCCTAGAATTTACAAGCAATAGCACCGTCGCAAGTCCGAAATTGAATCTGATGGGCAAAGGATGCTTAGGGAAAATTGAAAATAGAGGTGTATTTGAAATGGACTCGATGGAAGTCGGTAAATCTTCAACCGAGAAAAAACTGAGAATCTGCAATACCGGAGATTATCTGCTTCGTGTGTTAAAGGGAAAAATAGAAGGAGATAATAAAGCCGATTTTATGTTCCTCA
>JBPOHH010000801.1:0-3026 GCA_052035765.1 Bacteroidota bacterium | reverse complement strand
GACAAGCACCTGCAATACCAAGGGCATAGAGCGCAGCAAAACCAATTTTTCCCGGAATATCCTCCCGTTCATGCAGCATGATTACACTCCACAGGCCGAGGAGCATAAACGTCACCGCCGGAATCTCAGGGGTCACCTGACGAGCCATTTCATTCCACAACACCGTCGCAGCCAGCAATGCAGGGGCTATGAGCGCAAGCTGATAGCTGACAATTCGCCGTGCAATCTGATACAACAGTACTAAACTACCGGCCGAAAATAGTGCGGAAACGAGACGCAGGTGAAGAGGCAAATTACCTATATACTTCATTACTAACGCGGTTAACCAAATAGACAGCGGCGGTAGGGTAAAGCTCCCGTTCGGCGATGAATATGGTGCAAGATCGAGCCAACCGTTGAATTGTACAAGCAAATCGGCTTTGAAGACAATAATGGACTCTGCTTCATGAAAAGCTGCAGAATTCAACCGAAAAAATACAAGGAGTGCTAAGAAAATAAGGAGAGCAATGGCATTATGCTGCTTGGTAGAAATTGTCATGAATGTTAGAATAGATTGATAGATAAGTGCTTACTGAAGAATACCTCTTCGATAGTACGAAGAGCTGACATGAAAATTAAGGATTTTCACCCAATTATACATGGAATGAATTTATAATTCACCATCACACTTTTGGTATTGCAAGCATCTGCATTTGATGTAGTTTTGTAACGTTATCAACCCACAACTGCTTTATCGGCAGAATTCTATCACAGTTAACGAAGGAATATTCATGAAACATTTCTCCTCTCTTCTTGCGGTTATACTCTGTTTTCTTCACTCGACAAGCGCTCAAAGACCTGCCAAATGGGAATCGCGCGGCGTAGGCGGCGGCGGCGCGATGTTCGCCCCGAGTATCAATCCTGCCAATGACAATGAATTCTACGCCGGATGCGACATGAGCGAATTATTCCACTCGACAGACTTTGGTAAGTCGTATTCTGTCGGACACTTCAAGCAAGTGAATGGTGGGCATAATTCGACGGTACGTTTTACTTCTACTCCCGGACTGCTTTACACCATCAGCTACAAACTCAATGGCAACATCGACCAAATTGTAGCCGTCAAAAGCACGGATAACGGACTCACCTGGAGTAATCTTCCGGGCAATCCTGACCCGACGGAAGAGACCTATACCATTGATGCCGACTATGCGAATCCACAACGGGTGATCATTTCCTACTATGGTGAAATACACTTTTCAAATAACGGCGGTATGACTTTTACGCGGATTCATTCAGCTAAAGACAACGGCACCGGTGTCATCGTCGGTGGTGTTTTTTTTGATGGGAATATGATCTTTATCGGCACCAATGACGGTCTGCTCGTCTCCAAAGATGGCGGGCAAACCTTTGCAATTGATGGTATTACGGGACTTGGTGCAAATGAAGCAATCTGGTCATTTGCCGCTGCAAAACAAAACGGTACGACCCGATTATTCTGCCTCACCGGTGATGCTAATGATATGTATGTCGGCAAGCCGGGAAGCGAGTATGAAGGATTCGTTCGTGGCGTGTATTCGCTCGATTATCCAAGTGCTGTGTGGACGAAGAAAATGTCGGGTATTACCCTCGGAACAGATCACGTGATGTTTGTAGGTATGGCACAGAATGATATATCGACGTGTTATCTGGCAGGCAGCAGGAATTACGAACCTCACATCATGAAAACCTCGAATGCCGGCGCGACATGGGTCAGTATGTTCAAAGCGGCAAATAATGAAAATATTACCACCGGCTGGAGCGGCGATGACGGCGACCGTGCATGGACCTATGGTGAATGCGCGTTCGGATTCGCCGTAGCGCCGAATAATTCTCAAAAACTCCTTTTCGGCGACTTTGGTTTTATCCATACATCCTCCGACGGCGGTACCACATGGAATCAAAGCTATGTTGAATCATCAACACAAAATCCTGCCGGCTCGAAAACACCAACCGGTAAGTCGTATAAAAGCATTGGATTAGAGAATACGACCTGCTGGCAAGTCACCTGGCAAGACGCAAGTACGATGTTTGCCTGTTTCTCGGATATCAAAGGCGTTCGCAGTACCGATAGTGGCGCATCATGGTCGTTTAATTACTCCGGTCATGGAGCGAATTCTATGTACAGGATTGCAGCAACGACGAATGGAACACTTTACGCTGCAACAAGTAACGTCCATGATATGTATCAGAGCACACGACTTGCCGACGCGCAGCTCAATGCGCCGGACAGCTATGGCAAGGTGATCTTTTCTACAGATAAGGGAGCATCGTGGAAAGATATTCACAATTTTGGTCATCCTGTTTTTTGGGTGGCATTAGACCCGAAGAATGAGAATACATGTTATGCAAGTGTGATTCATTCCACCGAAGGCGGAATTTATCAGACGAAAAACCTGCAGAACGGAGCAGCGGCGACGTGGACAAAATTACCTGCTCCTCCGCGCACGGAAGGTCATCCGGCGTCGATCGTCGTGCTCAATGACGGGCGCGTCGTGTGTACGTTTTCGGGAAGGCGCGCACCTGCCTTCACGGCGAGCTCGGGATGTTTTGTCTATACTCCCGGCACCAACAGTTGGGCAGATGTCTCCGACAACGGCATGAAATACTGGACAAAAGACATTGTCATCGACCCTAATGATCCAACCCAAAATACATGGCTCGTCAGTGTCTTCAGCGGTTGGGGAGTGTCGGCAGCCGTGGAAGTGGGCGGACTCTACCGCACTCGCGATGCGGGTAAAACCTGGACTCGTATCTGGCAGTCAGATAGAGTGACAAGCTGTACGTTTAACCCTGCAAAACCTTCGGAAGTGTATGTCACGACAGAAGTTGAGGGGTTGTGGTGTTCAAATGACAACACATCCGCTACGCCGACATTTGCGCTGGTGAACAGTTATCCGTTCCGTCAACCGGAGCGTGTATTTTTTAATCCGTTCAAGCAGGGTGAAGTATGGGTAACGAGTTTTGGTCATGGCATGCGCGTCGGCAACAGCGGAAGTATTCAGCCG
>JBPOHH010000872.1:0-4231 GCA_052035765.1 Bacteroidota bacterium | reverse complement strand
CCCCACAAACACCTGCTTCTTCGGGCGTGTTTTCTCCCAGCGCCAGGATGGTAAGTAGTAGTCTTTATTCTTGCCTTCCATCATTCGTTCGGGAATATTCTCGCCATTAACACCGCCGAGCCAGCGGATAATTTCCGGCTGGCTGTTTTCCATCGTAATGCGGATGCTGTCGGCGCTGTGCCGCGCCGCGCCGTCGGGTTCGGTCTCTTTAACAAGGAAATACAAGCTCTTCGCCTCGCCCCGCGCGAAGACCTCGCGCAAGGTGTCGAGTTCGACAGCGATCGTAATCGCCGCTCCCGAGAGCTGATTGACCCTATCAGCATGCAGCGAATCATCCTGCGAAGCCGAGAAAGCATTGGCGAATGCTTCGATTTTTTTGAGTTTTTTCAGTGGAACATACACATTGATAGAATCAGCACTTAACTGCGTAGAATCATACCACACAACCGGCTTGCCGCGTAGGAGAATCTTCTCGTCGCTGTTGCCATAGAGAACGGTATCGGCACGGGCTGAGAGTCCGCCGCGTACGACTTCGACCTGTCCGGTGGCGATATAGCGTTCATTTTTGCCGCGATACGACTCCATCACAACCGAGGAAATCGTCATCGTATCGGGCTTTTTGGCTGAGGTATCTTTTTGTGCAAGGAGTGAATCCGGCTTGGAAATAATCGATGAATCCTTTGATATTTTCAATGAATCATGAGAGGTTGCGACGGTGTCAATTTGAAAGAGAATGGGATTACCGGTTACTCGGGAATAATACTTCGACGGATAATTCTCCGCTGAATCACCGACGATAAACGCTTTAGAATACTTGGCTTGCATGAGTACATTCCCGGAGGCGAAGCTGTTTTCGGTAGCGCGGTGATACTCAATCGTGTCGGCATCGATTGCGAGGGAGTCGTCTTCAGCGCGAACCTTGCCATAAAAATTAGCAATCGCCGAAATAGTCGAATAGCGTCCAGCGCGGGCGGTGAGTGTAGTCTTACGATCGACGATTTTGACGCCTTGATTTCCGGTAGCAATTCTCGTATTACCATCATAATTGGCGCTCGGACCGGAGAGCGTGACCGTGCCTTGGATGACTTTCACATTGCCAATCATGACCACACGATTCTCGGCTAAGTATTGCGTCGCGCGATTGCAACGTAGCGTTACATTTCCTTGCTCAATATGGACATTACCGACGAGTTCGCGAATGAGGATGCCGGTGGTATCGGACCCCGTGAGGAGATCAGCGTGGCGCACGTAAATTGGCTCTCCTCCGGTGGTTGTGCCGCCGGAGGATTGCGCAGAAAGAGAGAGAGCCGAGAGGAGTAGAATTATTGAAGCAATAATTTTCATGGTGGGAGCTCAATAATTCTTTGTACTACATAGGGTTAATGTCCAACGAGTTCTTTATAGGCATCGACGGTCAGGAGTGAGTCGAGTTCAGACGGGTCTGACATTTCCACTTTAATGATCCATCCTTCACCATACGCATCATTATTGACTTGTTCGGGTGAGTCGTTGAGTCCGCGGTTCACGTCCACCACTTTACCGCTAATCGGCGCAAAGAGGTCGGCAACGGTTTTGACGGCTTCGATCGAACCGAACGATTCACCGGCGGTAACGCTTGTAATTGAGTCTGACACATCAAGATACACAACATCGCCGAGCTCGCCCTGAGCGTGGTCTGTGACACCGATAGTACCGATATTTCCTTCAACGCGTACCCATTCGTGGTCGGTTGTATATTTTAAATCTGCTGGGAAGTTCATGTTTTTGCTCCTGTTTTGGATTTTTATAAAATTGAATTGCTGTTGTTATTTCCTGGCTGTCCGGTTGTTGCAACTGGTCAGATAGAAAATTTCTCTACTTCTTGCTTTTAACATATTGGATAAATCCGTTGTAATAGTCGTCCACAGTTTTCTTTTTTATTTCAGACCATTTGTCTTTTGGTTGGCTTAGTTCTTTCTTTTCAGATTTGTCGTCCATACCGGCTAAAACTGCGTCCATTCCATGAAGATTTATCCACCTGTGGTCATAATTCTCTTCATTTGTCCTAACGAAGTCAACCACTTTGGTAACTATTTTTTCAAGTTTATCAATGTCTTGAAACGCATATTTATTAATGTCTGGTCCATACTCACCATTTAAAACAGATACTACTTGATTTGCTGAATTATCCATGCACAAGTTAACGTCATATCTTGCTCGTAGTTGTGCTACATAAAACCAATATGTCGCATCGTCCTTTTTGCCTTGGTTGAAGAGTTCACGGGATACAGCATAAATAACCGGTGGATTGTAGAAGTTTGGATTTTTCGAAACATTGTCAACTGTCTGCTGTTTAAGTTTATCGTTCTTACCGTTTAAAATTTCAATAGCTTCATTATGTCGAGCAACATCAATTTTCTTAAAAACTCCTTTTGGCTTAATTTCTTTAGTCTGAGCGTTACCTAGTACTGTAAGTACCAAAGTCATTGTCAATAAGAGAATAATTTTTTTCATTGTTTGTCGGTTTTTTGTAAGTTGTGCCGTGTTGCTAATATTGTGCACAACATTGGTATTTAATTGAACACTTCGACAAGCTCAGTGTGACGAAACCAACTATCTTCCTTACGACTTGCCACAAAAAAAGGAATATAATTGAACACTTCGACAAGCTCAGTGTGACGGAACCGACTATCTTCCTTACGACTTGCCACAAAAAAAGGAATATAATTGAACACTTCGACAAGCTCAGTGTGACGAAACCAACTATCTTCCTTACGACTTACAACTTACAACTTATCGACTTACGACTTAATGACTGACCACTTAACCACTTACCACTTACCACTTACGACTACGGTCTTCCGACTAATCACGCCTTCCAATCATGCGTATCCAAGTACTTCGTCGTGAAATTACCGGAAATGAAGTCCGGATTGTCCATCATTTTACGATGGAATGGAATGGTCGTATTGATACCTTCGATGATAAATTCATCGAGCGCGCGGCGCATTTTGGCAATTGCTTCATCGCGGGTTGGAGCGAATGTAATGAGTTTTGCAACGAGGGAATCATAGAACGGCGGAATCGCATATCCTTGATATATATGGGAATCGACGCGCACGCCGTGTCCGCCCGGGAAGTGCAAGCTTGTAATCATACCGGGTGAGGGTCGGAAATTACTATACGGGTCTTCAGCATTAATTCTACACTCAATCGCATGATGCTGCGGAGGAGTCGAGACGAGTGAAAGCGGCAGACCGGAAGCCACGCGAAGCTGTTCTTTGACGAGGTCGACATCAACCGACTCTTCGGTTACCGGATGCTCGACCTGAATCCGCGTATTCATTTCCATAAAATAGAATTTGCGGTGCTTATCGACTAAGAATTCAATCGTGCCGGCCCCTTCGTAATTCACTGCTTTGACGGCGCGGATTGCTGCCTCGCCCATTGCGGCGCGGAGTTCGGGAGTCATGATTGTCGATGGCGCTTCTTCAATGAGCTTTTGATGGCGCCGTTGAATCGAGCAGTCACGTTCATTGAGGTGAACGGCGTTGCCGAATTGATCGCCGAAAACTTGAATCTCGATATGGCGCGGCTCTTCGACAAATTTTTCGAGATACACACCTGAATTACCGAATGCTGCCTCGGCTTCATTGCGTGCCATGGCGTAGAGATTTTCAATTTCTTCGGGCGTTTCTACGTAGCGCATACCTTTTCCGCCGCCACCTGCTACTGCTTTTATCATAACAGGATAGCCAATTTCGCGTGCTAGCGATACTGCTTCTTCCACTGTTTCCACGGTGCCTTCGCTTCCGGGAATGACGGGCACACCGGCTGCGCGCATGGTTTCTTTGGCAACGGATTTATTCCCCATACGGGCAATTGAGTCGGGAGTGGGTCCGATGAATTTGATCCCTACTTCGCGGCAAATCTCGGCAAACACATCATTTTCGGCTAAGAATCCGTAGCCGGGATGGATGGCATCGGCACCGGTGACGAGGGCGGCTGAGATGATGGAGTTGATTTTGAGGTAACTTTCTTTACCGGCCGGAGGGCCGATACAGACTGCTTCATCGGCGAAGCGGACATGGAGGGAAGTTTTGTCGGCGGTGGAATAGACAGCCACCGTTTTGATGCCCAATTCGCGGCAAGCGCGGATAATTCGGAGGGCAATTTCACTTCGATTGGCAATGAGTACTTTTTTTATCATACGGTTAGCTCAAAGTTGAATGAGAAACATCGGCTGATGATA
>JBPOHH010000321.1:0-5652 GCA_052035765.1 Bacteroidota bacterium | reverse complement strand
ATTGCGGAGTAAATACACCGTCTAATATCTTGCCGTCCTTGCGCCAGCGATAGCTAAGCGGACGCTTGCTCACTGCTGAAACACCAAGGTAGATTGTGCCGCCGGACTTGACGGTGTCGAGCGCTTTATGCTGAGCAAGTATCGTTGGTTTTGGAATTAAGCGCACTTCGGTTATTGATGTATCGCTGCTGCAGAGGGTAGAAATAATACACATGACCGTTACGATGGAGTCTTTGCCACCATGGGTTAATCTAATTCCACGGAATTTTTCTAATCCTATAGTTGCAGTATCTCTTTGTCCATTTTTAAACCACCGATAGGTTATTCCGATACTATCAACCGGCTCGACACTTACAATTGCACCGACGCCTGAGCACACTTCAATCACCGCTTCGGGACGAGTCTTGAATTGCGCCTTGGTAACTACCTGCAAATATACAATCTTCGCATCTTGACCATTAATTGAAGGAGCAGATATCTGGAGTGTATATTCACCTTGATCGGCTTTGGTAACATTAGTGATTGTCCATGAAGTCTGAGTAGGATTACTGTATTTCGAGCTTGCTACGATTGGCTTGCCATTGCGCATCCATTGATAGGTCAGCGGAGTGCCGGCAGGTATCACCGTAATCGCCGAACCGGGAGTAAACATTTGTGCCGTTTGCCCTTCGCATACGGTAACGGTATCTCTTCTGAATGGTCTGATTTCGATCACACCATAGCCGACTCTTGTGGTGCGGGTAGTAGCAGTGCCGCATGGGAGCGAACCTGATATCACGCAGTAATAATTAGCACTTGCATCGCTGACTCTGAAATCGCGGATAATGAGCGTTGCTTCCTGTGCGCCACTGATGCGTACGGAATTTTGTACCGGCACGGTTCCGCGATACCATTGAAATTTATGATTATCAGTACCAATGACATCGACGCTGATTCTTGTCGTCGCACCTTCGGCGCAAGTCACATCTTCGGGCTGCTTAACGATTTGAATCGGCGGCGTTACGAAAATGGTAGCAATTCTGGTCGTCGATGTACCGCACGGACCGAAGCCGACGACATTACAGGTATAGAAGCCGGATGTACCGGTCGTTACATTACGGAGAGTGAGAATACGCTCGGTCGCCCCTAGAATATCAGCGCCGTCTTTTTGCCATTGATAGCGGACTACATTGCCGGAAGAGCGAACGACGAGAACGATGGAATCACCTGTACAGGTGTTCTGCGAGAGAGGCTGCACGGTAATCGCTGTGGGCGTATAAGCTGATGTTCTACCGGTAGTTACCGTAACATTTTGATGTTCAAAGTCTGTAATTCTAAACACCAGCGAGGTCGTCGAGTCGGTAATATCGCCCATTGCCCAATTGTATGCCTGTGCGAATCCGTCGGCATCGGTAATAATAGTTGAGAACGGAGAATTATTGCGGGAATACTCAATCATCATTGATTGGATACCACGGGATACCCAGCGGATATTTGCGCCAGTTCCGGTACAGTACTGTTCACCACCAAGTGGTGAAGTAACCATAAGTTGCGGGGTCTTGAAATCAATGGGCGTAGTTCCGGTAGTACGGCTGACGGTATTCACACCGGCCCAAATTCCATCGATATCATTCCATGAATTGAGAAGCGTACCGTCCATACGGCGATGTTCAACACGACGGATACCGGTCGGTAACGTATTCGGAATAATCGTGGACCATGCACCGGATACGCTTTCGAGATTGGCATAGTACGGCACGGTTGTTCCTGCTGCGACCGTCGTGCCATCGTCCTGCACGAGTGCAGTCGCGATAGGATTGCCGGTACCTGCAACATCATCAAACAAAACAACATACGTCTTTGGAGCAAGTCCTGACTGCACATCCTGAATACCTGTTCCACTGGTTGTAAAAGTACCATATTCCAATGTCTTGGTAGAGGATGTAGTATTAAATGTATCGGCAGCAATTCCGGCCACCGGTGTATCGGTCATAATTATCCGCCAGTAGACAGAACTTCCTTCGCTAAAAGCTGCATTGCCTGATGGCAGCATATTCACCCACATTGTGAGAGAAGTCTGTGCGGCACCGGTCGTAAAGGTTGAATAATCGGTCGCTGTAGATGTAAGATTACGATTACTATTCGATAGATATGTCTGAGTCGTCGCATCATAATGGAGATTCACACCTCCACCGATAGTATTTGCTTGTGTCGGTGTCGTCACCGCGCCGGTAAAGTAGCGATACGTTGTGTTCGGAATTAAACTATCTAATCTAATAAGAGCAAAGGTAGGAATACGCGTCGTGCTGGTCGCTGATTTCATGAATTTGGGGATCATGAGTTCGGTCATTTTCAGACGGCCATAGACTTGTATCTGTGCGCTTTGCGCGAGTGGCAGTCCGGTCGTCGTGGCAGAAAGCACGTATGTACCTGCGCTTGAGAAGGTAACATCAGTAAAGGTAGCCACGCCATTGACGAGCGTCTGAGTAAGAGTACCGCCGAGAGTACCGGCGCCTGAAACCTTGGCAAGAGTCACACTTCCGACATAGCTGGCATCGATGGAATTATCCGCACGCCGCGCTTCGACGGTAAAGGTTCGGAATTTCTTGGCTGCATTCCCGGCCGTTTGTAAATTATTAAATACTGATGAGATAGCACCGATTCCTACATTGAAAAGTCCGCTTGTACCGGGGCTGAGATTCTCACCTGCAGTACGAGTTGCGGTGATTTGCACGTTATTTTCTGCTGTTGTATACGTTAGTCCCGAGACGACAACTGCGCTGCTGCCTGCCGGGATTGTACCGTTAATAGTACCGCCAAGTGTACCTGTACCTGCTGAACGTGTGAGAGTAAAGCTCGTAGCGGTAGCGCAATTGGAGGAGATATTGCCATTATCCACCGACTGAACGGTAGCGCTGAAGGTACTTGTTGAAGATGGAGAAGAAGGGGTAATTCCACTGATGAGGAATTTGGTCGGTGTGCTCAGACTCGATGAACTGCTGACGCTGATATCATCTAATCTAATAGTAGGGCGTCCGCTGCCGGCAGGAAGTGAAGTTGAAAAGTATTTCCAGCGTACTTGCACAAGAGCCTGATTATTGGCATCAATCGGTAACGTAGCGGAGAAATTTTGTGTTGAACCGTTGGCAAGGCCGGCCGTTGAGTAGTCAATTGGCCCCGGTACATCCGTCCATGCAGCGGCTGTACTCGTTCTGTATTGCAGGCGTAACGAAAATACTTTCGGACCCGAGCCGCCGGTCGATTGCGTAATCATTCCGCATAAATAACTCACCTGAATGTTCGCCCTGCCGGTCGCATTGAGCGACATAACCACTGCTCCTATATACCCTTGCCCTGTATTGATTCCGCTTGTATTGGCGAGGTTAAGCCCGGTACCGTCATCTTTTCCCATGAATCTGCTGCTACCGGTCAGATTATACGCCGCCGTCCAATCGCCGGTCATGGCTGCATTGTAGTCCGGGTCGAGGGTCGCAGAAACATGAAAGATCATATTCGGCGGATACGTTCCGGCAGCCGATGTAGAAGGGAACGAGGTCATCGAATACGTACCGGTCGAAAGGTCAAATGCCGATGCCGGATTGGATTGGGCAAACGCGCCCAGCGTGCCGGAGATACACACGATGAGTATCGCCGCAAAAAAGCGTAGAAAACGCATAATAATTCCAGATGAAATTGAACAAATTGAATTGTAAAAGGAGGTGCCCATCGCACTGCAAAACGATAGAAGGCAACACAAAATAAGGATTTCCGAGAAATTGAGAGCCATGATTTAGCATTTTAGCCAAAAATCCCGGGGATATTACGTGAGGTCAGGAAGCAGGAGAAAAGCGGGGTGAACACCGACGTCACTCTAATTCACATTGGAAAATAGAGTTACAAGTGATGTTGTATTTCTGCGCAGTCAGCATGAATGGTGGATTCATACCATAAATTACCAAGAAATCACACTGCGGAATTTTCGCGATTTTGAGGCCTATAATTCCCCAAAACCGGACTCAAAAAGCGCGCGGAGTTCGTCAAGCGCCGGCTGCTCATCTGCCCCGTCGGTCGTGAGAATGAGTTCGCTTCCCTGCTCCGCCGCGAGTGTCATCACACCAATAATACTCTTGGCATTGATATCGTATCCGTCGCGGTTGAGATAAATATCACATTTGAATTTAGCGGCTAATTTCACGAGCATGGCGGCGGGACGTGTGTGTAATCCGGCACGGTTTCTAACAGTTAGAGTTTCTTGAAGCATACGGAAAGTATTCGTTGAACTTGCCCGAAATTTACGATTTCGAGGCGGCTTTTGCTATGCGATTCATGAGCGCGGGGTCATGCTCGATAGTATTATCCCACAAAATAACGATTTCCGCGAAATTCTCGGCATCCGCCCGACGAAATTCTCCATAAATCGACGCAGCACGCACGGGGCGAACGTCGGCATCGAGCGGAAAATCCGGTTCACTATTGGCAAGAATTACCCTACGAAGAGCATCTGAATGTTCCAAAAGCACACGAATTTCCGCCCAAGAATGCACTACTCGTATCCGCGCCGACGGCGCATAATGCCGGTACTTCATGCCGGGAGCAAGCGGCACCTCAGGCGAGGCAACATCATGCACGAGAATTTCCCTTCCAAGCACGCTCTCAAGCTGTTCGCGGGTCACCGCTCCCGGACGCAAAATCACCGGCACCGGCGTGAGAATATTGAGCACCGTCGATTCAATTCCCACTACACAGGGTCCGCCGTCAATCACGGCTGCAATCCGCCCCCCAAGATCATCGAGCACATGCTGAGCGCTTGTCGGACTCGGTTTACCGGAAAGATTCGCAGACGGCGCGACGAGCGGTTCACCGACGGCATTGATGAGCGCAAGCGCAATCGGATGATCGGGCATCCGGACGGCGATGGTATCGAGTCCGGCAGAGACAATCGCCGGCACACGCGGATTCCGCTTGAGCACAATCGTGAGCGCGCCCGGAAAAAACGCTTCGGCTAAGCGGTAGAATTCATCGGGAATATCTATGGCGATTTCAGACACTTGACCAACCGTAGCAATATGCGCTATCAACGGGTTATCGGACGGTCTCCCCTTTGCTGCATAGATTTTACGAATTGCCGTTTCACTAAAAATCCGCGCACCAAGACCATACACCGTTTCCGTGGGGAATGCAACGACGTGGTCATGCTTCAGCAGTTCAGCCGCTGCCGTAATCGCCGTTTCATGTTCCGATTGTGTCGAATAATAATGGGTTGTCATCGCGAGGAAGTAACCATGAAAGGAATTTTTTGCGGTGCGAATTTACGGAGAATTGTCGGGGTGTGGGAATTTTGTGGGGAATTGAGGGTGGGAGTGGATTGTGACACAATGCTGTAAACGTAAGGAAGAAATAGGTAAGTAATTGAACACTTCGACAAGCTCAGTGTGACGGTAACCCGTTAGTCATACTGAGCTTGCCTCTACGCATCAAGCAAATGCCAAATTCTTACGTTCACGATTAGGTCGCGGCCAATTCCTACAAACAACCTGCATCGTCACGCATGAATATGAAACCGTTTTTGGAACACGCGGTCGAGCGCCCACAGCAGGAGTGCCGCGATAAGCAGCAAACCCAATGTCGAAATACTTTTCACAGGAATCATCGCAGCAAGCGGCGCAAAAAATT
>JBPOHH010000031.1:0-6352 GCA_052035765.1 Bacteroidota bacterium | reverse complement strand
TGTGGCAGATCGCTTACTGTTCCCGAAGAAAAGACGGGGAATCTTGATAGTCAGCAAGACCTATGAATTCCCGACATACGGTCTCAATCATATTGCTATTGCCATGGAAAACTGTAATTTGCGGTTGTATTTCTACAACTATTTTCCGAGCGGGACTCTGATGAAAAAACTGGTGTGGCTGATAGCGTTTGTTGTGATGCCTATTGCCTTGTACGGGCAAGGGTTTGCACTCTATGGTATTGATACGACTGCATTTCCGAAAATGAAGGCGAAATTCACGGCATACGATACAAGCGGGGTAATTCATACATCAATTTCAGATGGGAATATTTCGCTTACCGAGAATGGCACGCCGCGCACGGTGACGAACGTGAGCTGTCCGCAGAGTACGGCGCAGGTGGCAGTATCGGCCGTATTAACGATCGATGTGTCGGGTTCGATGAGCTTCGGCTTCCCCAATATCGACCTCGCCAAGTCAGCCGCTTCATCATTCATTAAAGCCATGCACTTAGGCACCTCGGAGTGTGCGGTGTCGAGCTTTGACCATGAGAATTTCCTTAATCAGGACTTCACTACCGACCGCGTAAAACTCCTTGCGGCAGTTAATTCCTTGCTGCCACGGGGTGGTACAGACCATGATCAGGGATTGCGCCTGCCGCCTGCCGGTGGACTCCACATCGCCAAAAACGGGAAATTCAAGAGGATACTGATCTATCTGACCGACGGCGAGGGTGCCGGCAATCAAGACTCGATTATCGCGTTCGCAACACGCTTGAATACCACCATTTATGCGGTTTCACTCGGAATTCCCGCACCAAAATTATTGCGCGAAATTTCAGAAAAGACCGGGGGTACGTATTATGAAAATATCCGGACAACGGCACAGGCGGAAGCTGTGTATCTGTCAATTTTGCAGGAAATTGAGCAATTTGAACCTTGCAGTATCGAGTGGCAGAGCGCGCCGGATTGTCTGCCGCTTGTCGCGGTGAAGGCATCGATTCCGGGTCTCGGTCTCACGGCTGATGCCCGGTATGAGCGTCCGAAGTCGGGTAGTATCGCGATGAATTTTGCGCCTCTGATTCTAGAATTCGGTGCCGGCGTGACGGGCACGCCGATGACGCTCAAAACGCGTCTGACGGCTTCCGGCAGCGCCATTACGATCGATTCGATTGTATCGAATGACCCGCGTTTTACGGTGCTTGCCAATACAGCATTTACACTGCAGCCGGGGGAGTCGCGCGAAGTGAGTGTGCAATTTACTCCCACCGACTCGGGCTATGCATTTGCGAATTTTCGGGTGCTCACGAATGTATGTTCGCCATTTTATTTCTATGCTACCGGCGGCTTTTCTGATAGGAGTCCGAGCGTGCGCACACTCAATCTCACCGCGCCGAATGGATTGGAAGTCTTTGGTGTGGGAGCAGATACGATAATTACTTGGGAAGGGGTGACGCCTTCAGATTCTATTCGAATTGAATTAAGTACCGATGCGAGCGCTACGTGGACGACCATCGACCGGGGAGCCGGCGGACTGCGAAAGCTCTGGAACGTAGGAAATACGCCGAGTACGCAATGTCTGATCCGTGTGAGTCAGTTAGGGAGGAGTTTCCCGGCGCCGTTTGTGCTTGCCGGGCACACCGACCGCCTGCTTGATGCGGAATTTAATCATGACGGCACGCGCGCGGTGACCACCGGCGAAGACCGAAAGGCAATTGTATGGGATGCCACGACCGGTACTTCACTTTTTCGTCTGAATGGTCATAAAAGTATCGTCTATTCGGCAGTGTTTAGTCCGGACGGACAGTACATTCTCACGGCAAGCTTTGATCAATCGGCGAAACTCTGGGATGCCGCCACCGGTGCAGAACTACTGCAATTTGGCAGTCCTATCGAGCTCAGTGCGGCAGCATTTCAAAAAAGCGGAAAAGTAGCTGTTACGGGGAATTTCAAAGGGGGAATTACCTTATGGGATATTACCACCGGAAAACCTCTGAAAGTCCTTTCGGCAAAAGACGATTCGACGAGTATTGCATCGCTTGATGTCAGTCCGAACGGTGCGTCTATTGTTTCCGTCTCCAAGTCCGGCAATGTGACAATGTGGAATGTAGGCACGGGTAAGCGGCAGGTGTTTCCCGTCAGCAGCAGCGATTACCCCTATACCGTGCGATTCAGTCAGGATGGGAATAAATTTGTGACGGGCGGACCGAATTCAGCCATTGTCTGGGATGCAGCATCAATGAGTCAAATCCGCTCCTACCGCTCCGGAAATACCAAAGTTACAGCCGCGGCAATGAGTCCGGACGGCGCATTGCTCGCGACTGCGAGCAGCAATCAGGGGGACAGCACGTTTGTCTCGATTATCGTCTGGAGTTTGGCAAGCGGCGACTCACTCTATGCCCTGCACGGGCATGGCGGTCAGATAAATACCATAGCGTTTAGTCCGGACGGGCGGCGGCTGATATCATCGAGTATTGATCAGTCGGCACGGATCTGGGAACTCGGCAGTGCCGTCGTTGTTCAACAAGATACCTCCGACAGGTTGTTTACCATCATGGCTCCTGCGCCGCTGACACGACCGCTCGATTTGGGTGAAATTCCCGTTGGAATCAGTCGCGATTCGATCCTTCCTGCTGTATTGCAGAATAAAGAAATCCTCCCTGTTCGTATCGACAGTATCAGCATTTCAGGGGCAAATGCCGCTGAATTCTCGGTGGTATCG
The DNA here is from genome assembly GCA_052035765.1 of Bacteroidota bacterium. Taxonomy (GTDB): domain Bacteria; phylum Bacteroidota; class Ignavibacteria; order Kapaibacteriales; family UBA961; genus JADJXV01. Next base: position 3,633 of record JBPOHH010000031.1, on the reverse strand, counting down.
CCCCAACAATTCTCCATCGCTCCTGCGACGAGTACAGATATTGAATTTGAATGCAAGCCACTCGCCGTCGGCGTGCGCCTGGCAAATGTGACGTTCTTCACGCCCGGCGGGAAATACACGGTCACCATACAGGCCACCGGCGTTCAGGGCGCGGTGTCGGTGCCGTCGCAAGTTATTGATTTCGGGAAAGTTCGCGTGCTGAACTTCAAAGATTCCACGATTGATATTTTCCTCAAAAACACGACCTCCGCACCAATTACCATTACCTCGATTCGAACAAGTGGTCCGGATTCTGTGCAATTTTCCATTGTATCTGCCGGTGGTAGCATTACGCTCACAGCGGGTGAGACCAAGCCGATGACTCTGCGATTTGCACCCATTATCCGGGGTCGCACATCGGGAAGTATTGTGGTAGAATATCAGGGAATTGGTTCACCGATGAAGGTACGTCTCTTCGGTGAAGGAGTGGTCACGGAATTAGGATTCGCAACAGCCGTTGATATTCCCACACTTACCTGCAGCAATGATACGATTGTCAATTTCCCGTTTCAAAATATCAGCGATGTGCCCGTTGCACTTCAAAAGGTAGAATTTATCGGTGCCAATGCCTCGGAGTTTTCGTGGGTTGGTTCCCTGCCGTCTTCACCGATTCTTTCCGGCACTATTTCCAAAGGCGCGATTCGTTTTACGCCTGTATCGGCTGGCGAGAAAAACGCGCTGATGGTGCTCACGGCAAGTGGCTTTAGTGTGAAATCAGATACCATTGCCCTTCATGCACGCAAGGATTCGGTGGGATTCTCGCTCATCGGAGAAGTAGCCGACAGTGTGATTGTTCGTATGACAGTGTCGCAACAATTCGTTTCACAGGATACACTTATAACGATTGTTAATCATGGCAGCATTCCCTTAGAGTGGAATGTACCCTTCTCCCTCGGGAATTTCTCCCTCGTCGAAGTACAGCCGCCGGTTACTCCCGTCGGAGGTTCATCTCTCGTGCGTGTGCGCTTCGACGGCGGCAGTGTGGGGAATTATTACGCGCCCTCCTATCCGCTCCTCGAAAACCGCTGCGGCAGGATGAAACGCTTCAATTTACAGGCGAATGTCATTCCGTCTGCTCCGACAGTGCTCAGTATAGGTTCCGGAGCAGCAGCAATAGGAGAAATACTGGAAATTCCGCTGGTAATCACGAATGTCGCAGGCCTTAAGGAGGCAAAAGTTGCAGGAATTGAAGGCGTTATCCGTTGCAATGGCACGCTGCTTCTCCCGCTGCCGCCGGCTGATCGCGGGATCTATTCCGGTGATACCGTGCGCATACGATTTACGGCGCAGATTGGCACCGATTCGGTGCTGATGAGGCTCCGCTTCCGCGCCGCCCTCGGGAATGATACGGCGACACAGCTCGTCATCGAACGTGCCGCAGCGACTTTTGGCAATGCCCGAATCAGTACTACCAACGGAAAATTCACCCTTCTTGGAATATGCAGAGACGGCGCGGTGCCGCGGCTTTTCCGTCTGGCGAATAAATCGTCGGTCGCCGTCACACCACAACCGATACGTACTTCAGCGTTTGTGCATTACGAAGCCGGAGAGGCGGGAAATGTGAGAATTACCCTCACCAATCTACTTGGTATTGATGCGCTGACGATTGCAGGCGGGGAATTCGCGATCGGCGCACATGACATTCCATTCTCCACCGAACATCTCCCGGCGGGTGTGTATTTTCTCCGCATTGAGACGCCAACGCAGACGCTCGTGCAGCGCGTGGATGTAGGGAAATAATGGTCGGGTACAGAATAGTTTGCATGGTGGGAGAAAGTATGTCCACGATTTTCGGCCGTCATCCGTCACCCCGCCGGCTTTGGCGGAACTCACATTACACAACAATATCTCATGACAGAAATACAATCGCTCTATCAGCAAGTAATTCTTGACCACAACAAAAATCCCCGCAATTTCGGCGAAATTGACCACGCGACATGTTCGGCTGCCGGACATAATCCTCTCTGCGGCGATCAGATTAATATCTATCTAACTCTCGACGGTGATATCATTTCCGACATTCGTTTCAGCGGTTCGGGCTGCGCAATTGCCAAGTCGTCGGGTTCGATTATGACTTCTATTCTCAAAGGGAAAACCATCGACGAGGCCGAAGCATTATTCGGGAAATTCCATCATTTGGTCACGGCAGATATGGATGAAGAATTCGACGCGGATGACTATGGCAAGCTCGCTGTCTTTGCCGGCGTGAGAGAATTCCCGGCACGCGTGAAATGCGCATCGCTGGCGTGGCATACTCTCAAATCTGCTCTCGAAGGCGGACAAATTGTGACAACAGAATAAGTAATTCACAATAAAATTTGACGTACAGAATATTGCAACGTATGGAACCTTTCTTCTCTCTGCCGGTGAACCAACCTGAACGTAAAGAGCCGCCCGCATCCTCCGTGCCGCCGCCGGATGAGTCAGCATCGCTGTATGATAAGGTGATTGCAGCAATCAAGACGGTCTATGACCCCGAAATACCTGTTGATATCTATGAACTTGGCTTGATTTACGAAGTAAAAATCAATGAACAGAACCATGTCGATGTGCTCATGACACTCACCTCGCCCGGCTGCTTTGCGGCAGGGCAAATTCCCGGTGAAGTCGAGCAAAAAGTGGTCGCAGTACCGGAAGTCGAGAGCGTGAAGGTCGAGCTGACATTTGAGCCGCCGTGGGACAAACACATGATGAGCGAAGCGGCGCTGCTGGACTTGGGATTCTGGTAAGTGATTCTTTCGAAACAAAGCTTCTCTGTCGATGTAGGGAAATAGATTTTTTAGATGTAGGGGCGAATCGCATTCGCCCGGGTCGTGCTAGGGTTTGGGCGAATGCAATTCGCCTCTACAATGGAATAAAAAAACAAATTGCCAATAAATCAATCAACGTAACTTATAAACTGTCTTATTACTTTCAAAGGATGTATGGCGTTACAATTCTACAAAATCCCGGTGGCAAAAATTACCCGCGAAACAGCAAATGCCGTTTCCATAGCTTTTGCAGTACCTCCGAATCTAACCGAAACCTTCCGCTACAAGCACGGACAATATCTCACCCTCCGCGTTACGATCGACGGTAAGACCTTCAATCGTGCCTATTCGCTCTGCAGTAGTGCGATGATGGGGGAATACCACACGATCGCCGTCAAATCTACGGAAGACGGCTATGTTTCCGGTTACTTAAATCAACGCCTGCGTGAAGGCGACACCCTCGAACTCATGCCGCCGATGGGTAATTTTACCATCGACCTTTCGCCGTCAAACGAACGGATGATTGTGTTAATTGGCGGTGGGAGTGGGATCACGCCGCTGCTTTCGATACTGAAAGCGACGCTTGCGTCCGAACCCAAAAGCCGCATCCTTCTTCTCTACGGCAACCGCGACGAAGCCAATATTATCTTCAAATCTCAAATCAATTCTCTCATTCAAAAAAGCGGCGGACGGCTGGCGGTAGTGCATGTGCTCGAACAGCCCACGCAGGCAATGCCTTGTCTTCCCGGGCGATTAGATGCGCCTGCCGTGACACGTTTGCTTCAGCAGCATCTTGGCAGCACGACGCAAACGGCGCAGTATTATCTCTGCGGTCCGAGCGGGA
>JBPOHH010000541.1:0-1948 GCA_052035765.1 Bacteroidota bacterium | reverse complement strand
TTGACGGTATTGAGGCAGCGACACAAATATGGGAATCAGCTCATATTCCGGTGGTCTTTCTCACAAGTTATTCGCAGAATTTTCTCATCGAAAAAGCAAAATCTGCGCATCCGTTCGGGTATCTTGTTAAGCCGGTCAACGAGCGTGAACTCGTCGCGACCATCGAAATGGCAATCGCCCGCCATTCTGCCGAGAAATCAATCCGGGAAAGCGAAGAACGCTATCGATTGATCTATGAAAATAGCGGCGACGGCATTATTCTCAGTGATGAAACCGGTACAATTTACTCCGCCAATGCAGCTGCACAAAAAATGCTTCAACGTACCGAATCTGAAATCATCGCCCTCGGCAGAAAAGGGCTCGTCGCACCGGGGGAACCACATCTAGGACCGATGATTGACGAGACCGTTCGGCATGGTAAATCCAACGGCGAAATTATGCATATCAAGAAAGATGGTACGACCTTTCCGGTGTATGTCACAGTAAGTAATTTTACCGACTCGGAAGGGAAGGTGCAGACAGTGGTGCTGCTCCGCGATTTGACGGCGCAGAAGGAAGCCGAGAGAAAGATTATGGAACTCAACAGCGACTTCCTCATCTTCCTCGAAAATACCGGCGACTTTGTGTATTTTAAGGATAAAGACAGTCGTATCAGGTTCTGCAGCAAGACCTTAGCCGACATCACCGGACACTCCTCCTGGCGCGAAATGATCGGCAAAAATGACCATGAATTATTTCCTGCCGATACAGCAGCGATATACTCTGAAGAAGAGCTTCCTATATTTAAGGAAGGTAAAGTACTTCTGAATAAAATTAATCCCTATTATGACAAGAACGGAGCAAAAGGGTGGGTGAGTACGAATAAGTTTCCCGTGTTTGGCGATGATGGCACAACCGTGGTCGGTATATTCGGAGTGAGCCGTGATATTACCGAGCAAAAGCAGGCGCAGGAGAAAATTACTATTCTTTCGAAAGCCGTGGAGCAGAGTCCGGTGTCGGTCGTTATTACGGATCTAGATGGTAGTATTCAGTATGTAAATCAGAAGTTTACGGAAATTACCGGGTATAGTTTTGAGGAAGCACTTTACCAAAATCCACGTATTCTGAAGTCCGGTGAACAGCCCCGGGAGTATTATGAAGAAATGTATCGTACTGTTCTCTCAGGAAACGAATGGAAAGGTGTATTTCACAATAAAAAGAAGAACGGCGAAATGTATTGGGAAAGTTCGGTCATTACTCCGCTGATGGATACCAATGGCACCATATATTCATTCCTTGCCGTCAAAGAAGACATCAGCGCGCGCAAAGAAGCCGAGATTCAGCTTACGATTGCTCACGAACGCCTCCAAAAGCTCAATGCCGAGAAAGATAAATTCTTCTCAATTATCGCTCATGACCTGCGCTCACCCTTTAGCGGGTTCCTCGGGCTCACCAAAATCATGGCGGAAGACCTGCTCACGATGCCGATTAAAGAGATTATGGAACTCTCCCAAATCATGCAACAATCGGCAGATACGATGTACAAGCTCCTCGAAAATCTCCTCGAATGGTCACGCATGCAGCGCGGTACGACATCGTTTTTGCCGGATATGTACGTCCTGCGTGCGCTTGCCGAGCAAAACATCGGGCTCATTGCCTCCAACTGTGAGAAGAAGCACATCACCGTACATAATGACATTCGAGAAGATATCAGCATTTGGTGTGACATCCCGATGATAAACACAGTGCTGAGAAATCTTCTTTCCAATGCAGTCAAATTCACCAACCCCGGAGGCGATATATGGTTGTCGGCCGAAGAGAATGAGCATGAGGTAATCTTCAATGTTCGGGACAGCGGTATAGGTATTGACGAAGATATCATCAGCAAGCTCTTTCGGTTAGATGAGATAGTCTCACGTCCGGGGACAGCCGGCGAGCCAAGCACCGGACTCGGACTGCTTCTCTGCAA
>JBPOHH010000188.1:0-2871 GCA_052035765.1 Bacteroidota bacterium | reverse complement strand
ACCGGCGTGAAGTGTTATTTTGACAAACTCATTGTCAACGGACAAAGCAAGACAGACTATTCACCCGTGCAGAAGGATATTATTCGGAATAAATAGACAACAGCATGATATTTCGATTAGTTACCATTACACTTCTTCTTATCGGCTGCACAGAACATCCCGCATCCACTACTTGCGGGCAGACCGGCAGTCTCTACCGTCAGGCATCCTATCCGATTGGCGTGGCGCTCGATATGATGGAGCTGAATTCGAGCGCTGAATATCAGACAATTGCCACCGAACAGTTCAACAGCATCACTCCCGAGAATATCTTTAAGGCGGAGAGTATTCATCCTGAGCGCGGATTTTATAATTGGTTGGAAACCGACAGCTTGATGAGTTATTGCGAGCGTACGCAGAAGCGCGTGCATGGTCATACACTCATCTGGCACGTGCAGTTACCGGAATGGATACGAAGTTTTCAAGGAACGAAAGCAGACTGGGAACTCCACATGAAGGAGCATATTCAGACCATTATGACTCGTTATAAAGGGAAAATCGCCGGTTGGGACGTGGTCAACGAAGCATTCAACGAAGACGGAACGCTCCGAAACAGTATCTGGCGGCAGCATATCGGCGACAGTTATATCGAAAAGGCGTATCGTTTTGCCCGCGAGGCAGACCCGAATGCGCTCTTATTCTATAATGATTATAATTTAGAGGTATCTCCTACCAAGCGTGCAGCAGTCATTACCTATTTCAACAATCTACGATTACGGGGAGTCAAAATCGACGGAATCGGTCTGCAAATGCATATCAGTATTGTTCATCCCGGTTCATCGGAAATTGCATCGGCACTGATGGATGTATCGGCCAATGAGTATAAGGTGCATATATCTGAGCTGGATATCTCGGTCAATCCACTCGGCAAAAATATCACTGCCACTACGGAGCTTCTCGGTGAGCAAGCCAATCTTATGGGAGCTATCCTTCTCCACTATCGCCAATTGCCTCTAAAGCATCGGTATGGAATTACCTTTTGGGGTGTCAGCGACCGGAATTCCTGGATCAGAAGCACCTACAACCGCATCGATTATCCATTGCTCTTTGACGACAATTACCAACCCAAACCCATGTATTGTAAAGCTATAGAATTACTATGAATTGTATTTTGTTCGGCACTCGACTGCTGCTTATCTCTGTGTTTAGTCTCTTCTCGTTCCACAAAGCTTCATCGCAGATTGCGCTTGGTTATCATCCGTTTCAGTCTGTACTCTCGGTGAGCTCTAATACCGAGAAGTCATTCTGGCTTGATTACAAGCTCGAAACAAATTCTTTTTTGAGCAATCTCAATATGGAGTTTTCGCCGAAGTACAATGTGCGCATGTCCGAGCGGGTGAATTATTATCTCGGCGCGGGGATTAGTATCAATCCTTTGAACGGTGCATCCGATCTGCCGGTGACCAACGGTTACTTTTTTGATTGCGGCGTGCGTATCAAGCCGCTGAGCGAGGATAGAAATGTGCAGATAATATTTGAGTTGTCGCCGTATTTCAACCGTGAATTCAGTGGTGGCTCGCTACGTACCCGGCTTGGAATCGGATATAATTTTAACTGACGTGCGTGAGCATTTGTTGCCGCAGCAGGTGCATTTCCGGCAGTCCATTCCTACTCTCAATTTCCCTTTCGGCGAATTTCCCTTTGCTGTGTGTGCTCATTTCCCGAATTTTGAAGAAATTATTCCGAAAATTAACCTCTAAAGGCAGAAAATAATGAATATTGCGGTACTTCTTGGCGGCATTTCTCCCGAACGAAACGTCTCCATCGCCGGTGGCAAAGCCATCGCTAATGCACTGACAGCACGCGGACATTCCGTGACACTCATCGATCCTTCCCGCGGCGCTCATGCTGTCGTTACAGCCGATATGCTCACCGAGCTTGCCTCCGAACAAGTGAGCGACGAGATCCTCGCCACACCCAAACGCGAACTCATCAATTGTGTGAATTTACCCATCTTCGACTCTATCGACGTGGCATTTACCGTGCTCCACGGTACAGGTGGCGAGGACGGTATTATGCAGGCGCTTTTAGAAGCGCGCGGCGTAAAATACACGGGCAGCAAAGTGCTCGCAAGCGCACTCGCAATGGACAAAGCAGCGTCGAAGGTGATGTTCTCGGCGGCCGGCGTGCAGACTCCCCTTTGGGCAGTCCTCCGCGGTGAACAATTCGACGATACCGATCATTTACGGGAAATTCTCGAAGAAATGCGCGGCATGATTGTCGTCAAGCCGAATGACCAGGGTTCGACCGTGGGTATGAGTATAATTGACAACGACTTGGATCATTTTCAGCGTGCAGTGCATCTTGCCGCGAAATACAGCAGTACCGTGCTGGTCGAACAGTTTATCGAAGGGCGTGAATTGACGGTCGCCGTCGTAGGTGATGATGCTTTACCGATTATTGAGATCGTTCCCGAGGGTGGATTTTACGACTACGAACATAAATATACCAAGGGTATGACACGATATATCTGCCCGGCTGAGCTGTCGGAGGATATTGTCGAATTCGTTCAAAATCTCGCCGTCACTGCTCATAGAATACTCGGTTGTACGGCGTATAGCAGAGTCGATTTCCGGCTTGATGAGGATAATGTGCCGTTCTGCCTCGAAGTCAATACCTTACCGGGATTTACCGAAACAAGTCTCGTGCCGATGGCAGCAGCAGCGGCAGGGATTGAATTTGGTGAATTGTGCGAACGGATTATCGAGCTGTCGTGATTTATAGTACTCAATTACTAACCCATTTAAAACCAAACAAGAACTCATGAAAGATTTACAATTATGCGGTCTCGGCAATGCGCTTGTCGATGTGGAATTTCAGCTCTCGGACTCA
>JBPOHH010000853.1:0-18890 GCA_052035765.1 Bacteroidota bacterium | reverse complement strand
CCCTGGATTTAAATTGTGGGGCGCCATCAACTGGTCGGGTATTATTTATAAGAAAGGGGAACAATCTGATGACAACTTTACTTGGCCAAAAAAATTCAATCAAGGGTATACTTATGGGGTTGGTGTTGAAGCCAGTCGTGCTTTAGACGAATTTACCCCGGCAGCCCCGAACAATATGGTATTATCAATAGATACCACACTCAAAGCATTCAAATTCCCCAATTGGACGGGCATTAATCCTGATAAAAATCCAATAAAGTAGGTCAGTTGTGCCGGTTTGAAAATCAATTCACAACTGCTCACTATCTCAATATAAAAATAGCCCATGACCAAGCTCATGGGCTATTTTTTTTTGGAAGCGAGGGGCTCGGGGGAACTCTCCTCCCTCCCGAGAGTATCGATGCCCTCGGTTCACACGCCAATTCGCCCACTATCATCTAACTTCTTGCATACCAAGTATTTTTTGAGTAATATTGCACCATCATGTAGTACTTCTTCCCATTTTTCCGAGGATAGCATTATGAAAAACAGTTTTTTTGCAGTGGTGATTGTGGCGGCATGCGCGCTCGCGGCGTGCAAGGATACGACCTCGCCGGCTCCTACTACCCCAACGTATAAGTATTCGTTCACAGGGAAAATTTCGAACCCGAAGAATATTACGATACCGGATGATGCGTATTTGACGGTATTATGGGCTATTTCAGCCGGAAGTCCCGATTATTCATATTACTATGGAGAGGGCACCATTGATAAAGCTACGAATACTTTCACTCTTGGCTTCAACGATAATTTACCCGATGCAGCAACGAATCACTTAAAACAAGATGACAGTGGATTAGGTGTAGGATATGTTATGTTGTTTACCTCACCATCTAAATACATAGGAAGAGATACGACCAACGGAGATTTTCCTCCTGGTGTTAAATTTTGGGGAGCCATGGATTGGTCAGGCATGATTTATATTGGCGGAGAACCCTCGAAAGTAGGTTGGCGTCCATGGGGTAAAGACTTCAAATCTGGATATAATTATGCAGTCGGAGTTGATAATCCGTCCGGCTTTGACTCGTATGCACCTGCAGATTCAAAGAATATGACATTATTGATAGATACCACACTCAAAGCATTCAAATTCCCCAATTGGACAGGCAAAAATCCTGACAAAAATCCGATAAAGTAGGTCTGTTGTGTCGGTATTTGAAAATCAATTTGCATAATAAAAGAATAGCCCATGATTAACACTCATGGGCTATTTTCTTGCACACTATTGCGCCGCTTGCGCCTTTTGCGTTAAAATCTTCTCCAAATCCATAAACAAAGCCGTTCCCAAAATGAGAACGGCTTTTCATTTTCAACCTTGAGGTACAGCTTACACCGCGATACGGCGCTTGCCGAGCTTGCGGTATCCGTCTGAACCTTCCGGCTCTTCTTCCTGCGCTTCATCGAGAATTGCATCTGCGCCAAAGATATTACCGACTTGGCTTGTGACCACCATGTCTTGGTATCTGCGCAAGCCCGTACCTGCCGGGATGAGCTGACCGAGAATGATGTTCTCTTTGAGTCCCATGAGGTTATCCGTTTTCGCAGATACTGATGCATCGGCGAGAACACGGGTCGTTTCTTGGAACGATGCAGCCGAGAGCCAGCTCTCGGTTTGCAAGGATGCCTGAGTAATTCCAAGCAAGAGCGGATCTGCGCTTGCCGGATCTGCAGGACGTGCTTCAGCCATTACTTTGTCTTTCTTTTTGAGATCGACATTTGCCTCGCGGAAGCGTTTTTTGGTAACGAGTTGTCCTACTTTGAAGCGGGAATCACCTTTTTCGGTAATCACGACATGATTTTTGAGCATTTCGTTTTCATCGTAGAATTTGATCTTATCAATCTGATCATTTTCGAGGAATGTTGAGTCGCCTGCATCGCTAATTTTAACTTTTTGAAGCATTTGACGCACGATGATTTCAATGTGCTTATCGTTGATTTTCACACCCTGCATACGATACACTTCCTGAATTTCATTGGTCAAATACTCTTGTACGGCATTTGCACCTTTGATTCTGAGAATATCATGCGGGTTGATCGACCCGTCGCTGAGCCGGTCGCCGGCACGTACGAGGTCACCCTCTTGAACGAGCAGGTATTTGCTGGTAGCGACAGCAGATTCAGAACGTGTTTGGCCGTCCAAACTGGTAATAATCACAGCACGTTGACCACGTTTTGCTTTGTCGAAGGAAATAATACCGTCGATTTCGGCAACGATTGCAGGATTTTGAGGAGCGCGTGCTTCGAAGAGCTCGGTCACACGCGGCAGACCTCCTGTAATATCCCGCATACGACCGAGGTCACGCGGAATTTTTACGAGCTTGGTACCTACGCCGACTTTTTCCATATTATCGACGATAATCTGAGCGCGGATCGGAATGATGTAGGTCTGAAGGATATTGCCGAGTTCATCGACAATTTCAATCGCCGGCATCTTGGTACGATCACGGGACTCCATCACCACGCGGGTAATGTGACCTGTTTGCTCGTCATTTTCTTCACGGAACGTAACGTTTGCCTGCAAGTCTTTGTAGCGGATTGTTCCCGGTTTTTCAGTAATAATCGCCGCATTGTACGGATCCCATTCGTAAATGGTCTCGCCCTTGCTGACATGCTGCCCGTCCTGGATCTTGAGAAGCGCGCCATAGACGGCATCATACTTGGTTAGGATACGGTTACTATCTGATTCTACAAGATTTATCACACCGCTACGGCTGACGACCACGTGCATTTTGCCATCACCTTCGTCATCATCATAGCTTACGGTTTTGATATTTTCAAATTGAATCACACCATCAAATTTCGCGACAATTGTCGATTGCGACGCCACAAGCGACGCAGTACCACCGGTGTGGAACGTACGGAGCGTAAGCTGCGTACCCGGCTCACCAATCGACTGTGAAGCAATCGTTCCGACGGCTTCACCCACGTCCACCACTTGACCTGTTGCCATGTTACGACCGTAACATTTCACGCAAATACCACGACGGGATTCGCAGGTAAGCACCGAGCGGATGAGCACGGAATCGATAGATGACTCGGCAATTTTGTGCGCGATGTCTTCGTTGATTATTCCGCCGGCTTTCACCATCACTTTATCCGTCAACGGGTTAACGATATCGACGAGTGCAAATCTACCCAAGATACGCTCTGCAAGAGGTTCTTTGATATCTTCGCCTTCTTTGAGAGCGCGCATTTCCATACCACGGATTGTACCGCAGTCCATTTCGGAGATAATCATATCCTGTGCCACGTCGTGCAAACGTCGGGTCAAGTATCCTGCGTCGGCAGTCTTAAGCGCTGTATCGGCAAGACCTTTACGGGCACCGTGGGTCGAGATGAAGTATTCAAGAATTGTCAGACCTTCTTTGAAGTTGGAAATAATCGGGTTTTCGATTAATTCCGCGCTCGAACCGGTTTGCGATTTCTGCGGCTTCGCCATCAAGCCCCGCATACCTGCAAGCTGACGGATTTGTTCTTTCGAACCCCGTGCCTGCGAGTCAAGCATCATCCAGAATGGGTTGAATCCTTCGTCCGCTTTTTGAAGATCCGAGTATAATCTATCTGCCACACGGTTCGTCGCCGTGGACCATGTATCGATAATCTTGTTGTAGCGTTCACCGGCGGTAATCACACCATTTTGGTAGTATTCTTCAATCGTATCAACTGTTTCCTGTGCTTTTTTGATAATCGTTTCTTTTTCCGCCGGGATCACGACGTCGTGAATTCCCACGGAAAGTCCACCTTTGGTTGCAAAGGCAAAACCCATTTCCTTCATCGCATCGAGGAATTCCACCGTTTTGGCAGGTCCTGCTTTACGGAAACACTGTCCGATAATCTGACGAAGACGGTTTTTGGTAAGCAATTCGTTGAGGTAACCCATTGCTTCAGGAACGACTTGATTAAACAGCAAGCGTCCGGTCGTCGTCTCAATCATCTTGCCTTTAATTCTCACCAAAATCTTGGCATGAAGATCTAATTTTCCGGAATTATAGGCAATAATTACCTCTGCTGCCGATGAGAATTGCTTGTTTTCACCCGGCGCGCCACGACGAAGCTTCGTCAAATAATACGCGCCAAGCACCATGTCCTGCGACGGAACGGTAATAGGATCACCGTGTTGCGTGTGCATCACATTGTGCGGTGCCAGCATCAGAAGCAATGCCTCAAGCTGTGCTTCGTGGCTAAGCGGTACGTGCACCGCCATTTGGTCACCGTCAAAGTCGGCGTTGAACGCTGTACAGACAAGTGGGTGCAATTGAAGCGCTTTACCTTCGATAAGACGCGGCTGGAACGCTTGAATACCCAATCTGTGAAGGGTAGGAGCACGGTTGAGCATGATTGGGTGTCCGTCAATCACTTTCTCTAAGATATCCCACACTTCGTTGGTCTTACGTTCGACTAATTTCTTCGCGCTTTTTACGGTCTTGACATGTCCGCGCTCAATTAACTTACGGATAACAAACGGCTTGAACAATTCAACCGCCATGTCTTTCGGGAGTCCGCATTCGTGGATTTTGAGTTCAGGTCCTACCACAATAACCGAACGTCCTGAATAATCGACCCGTTTACCGAGCAAGTTCTGACGGAAACGTCCCGTCTTCCCCTTGAGGGTATCGGCAAGAGATTTGAGCGCACGTTGCGACTCACTTCTCACCGAACGTCGGCTATTATCAAATAATGCATCGACCGATTCCTGAAGCATCCGCTTTTCATTACGGAGAATTACTTCCGGTGCTTTGATATCGATAAGGCGACGTAAACGGTTGTTGCGGATAATTACCCGACGATACAAGTCATTCAAGTCCGAGGTCGCGAATCTTCCGCCTTCGAGCGGCACAAGCGGACGTAAATCCGGCGGAATCACCGGCACCACATCAAGTACCATCCACTCAGGATGATTCGGGATGCTGCTTCCGTCAGGCGGAAGGAATGATTCCAGAATTCTCAGGCGTTTGAGAAGTTCGGTTTTCTTGGTCTGTGATGTTTCTTCACGCAATTGCTCACGCATTTTGTAATATGTCGTTTCCGGGTCAATCCGCTTGAGCAATTCTTTAATCGCTTCACCGCCGATTAAGCAGATAAACTTCCGGTGGTCATCATCATCCATATTGCGCTCGGCATTCGAGAGCGAACCGAGCACTTCGAGGTACTGTTCTTCCGTCAGCAAATCCTTCACCTGCAAGCCGGTATTTCCCGGCTGCACAACGACATACGACTCGTAGTAAATAATACGTTCGACGTCTTTGGTCGGCATAGCCAGCGAGTGGCTGATTTTGCTTGGGAGTGAACGTAAGAACCAAATATGCACCACCGGCACAGCGAGCATAATATGCCCCATGCGCTCACGGCGAACGGATTTCTGGGTTACTTCCACCCCGCAACGGTCACACACAATTCCTTTATAGCGAATACGCTTATACTTACCGCAGGCGCATTCCCAGTCACGGATGGGACCAAATATTTTTTCGCAGAACAAACCGTCTTTTTCGGGACGGAATGAACGATAGTTGATAGTTTCGGGCTTGGTCACTTCGCCATGTGAGCGATTGAGCACTTCATCAGGCGAGGCAATTTTAATCGTAATTCGAGAAAATCCTTTTCTTGGAATAGAATGGGATTGCATGGATTTTTCTCCAATAAAAGTTCGTAAAGTTTAGTTTTAATTTTTATGGTACTCTTCTGCAAGTCAAGACCCGTCGTCTGCGGTCACCCTTGCCGTCCAACCGTTTGACTGATATGCGGTTACTGAATAATTACTTATTCAATTACAATATCAAGACACAGCCCTTGTAATTCGCGCACAAGCACATTAAACGACTCAGGGATATTCGGATTCGGCATATTTTCGCCTTTGACAATCGTTTCGTACATTTTTGCACGACCCTGTACATCGTCCGACTTCACGGTAAGCATTTCCTGCAAGGTGTGCGCCGCGCCATACGCTTCGAGCGCCCACACTTCCATTTCACCCAAACGCTGACCACCGAACTGTGCTTTACCACCAAGCGGTTGCTGCGTAATGAGCGAGTATGGCCCGATCGACCGTGCGTGAATCTTATCTTCCACAAGGTGGGAGAGCTTCAGCATATAAATCACCCCAACGGTGATCACGTGGTCAAACTGATCGCCGGTGCGACCGTCATAAAGAATCGTTTTACCGGTACGTGGAAGTCCTGCTTTTTCAAGGTAATCGCCTACTTCATCCCAGGTAGCACCGTCAAAAATCGGCGTCGCAAAGTGCACACCTAATTTTTTAGCTGCCCATCCGAGCGCTGTTTCGTACAATTGACCAAGGTTCATCCGCGAAGGCACGCCGAGCGGGTTGAGTACAATGTCAACGGGAGTACCATCCGGCAAGAACGGCATATCTTCAATCGCAACGATTTTCGATACAATACCTTTATTACCGTGGCGACCTGCCATTTTATCGCCCACTTGGAGTTTACGCTTTTTAGCCACATACACTTTCGCCATCTGAAGAATTCCCGGCTGGAGTTCATCTCCGGCAGCGATTTTATTCCGTTCAGACTTTGCCGTCGCCATGATATCATTTTTATGAATTGCATAATTATGAAGGAGTTGGCGTACGAGTGACATTTTATCGTCATCCGAGAACCAATCAGCTTCAACGTCGAGCAGTTCTAATTTGAGCGAACCGTCGTCATATTTTGAAATGACATCCTTAGCAGTCATCGTAGTACCACCGCGGAAGACGACTTTGTCATTCGTGAGACGAATGCCGAGGGTCGTCATGCCGTCGAGTACTTTTGCGAGGCGGCGTGCTGTATCATCTTCATGCTGTTTAAGCGTTTTTTGCTCGCGTTTGGAGATTTGTTCCTGACGCTTTTTTTCTTCCTGACGAATTTGATCGTCGCTTGTCATCACGCGGCGGCTGAAGAGCTTGGTATTGATTACCACGCCTTTGAGTCCGGGTGATGCTTTCATTGACGCATCTTTTACGTCACCTGCTTTATCACCGAAGATCGCCCGGAGGAGCTTTTCTTCCGGTGTCGGATCGGTCTCTCCTTTTGGAGTAATTTTACCGATGAGAATATCACCTTCACGGACTTTAGCGCCCATGCGGATAATTCCAAAATCATCTAAGTCCTTTGTAGCTTCTTCGCTTACGTTAGGAATTTCTTTCGTAAATTCTTCCTCGCCACGCTTTGTATCACGTACTTGCAGCGTCGATTCTTCGATATGAATCGATGTATATATATCTTCGGCGACCAAACGCTCGGAGATAATAATAGCATCTTCAAAGTTGTATCCACGCCATGGCATGAATGCTACCAGCACATTTTGTCCGAGTGCAAGCTCGCCCAATTCGGTCGCAGCACCGTCAGCCAGCGGCTGACCTTTCTTCACGCGTTGATCGGCAACGACGAGCGGACGTTGGTTGATACATGTATCCTGGTTGGTGCGGAAGAATTTAAGTAAACGATATGTCTTTGTATTATCATTGTCAAACGACACTAATTTTTGTTCGTCCGTGCGGATATCATCGTAGCGAACGCGGATAAAATCAGCGCATACATATTCGACAACACCATCGCCTTCGGCAGCAGTCAGAGCGCGCGAATCATGGGCAACGCGAGCTTCCATACCGGTACCGATGAGCGGAGCTTTTGGTTTTAAGAGTGGCACGCCTTGACGTTGCATGTTCGAGCCCATGAGTGCACGGTTCGCATCATCATGCTCAAGGAACGGAATCAGCGACGCAGCCGGACTTGTAATCTGGTCGGTCGTAATATCCATATATTCAATATCTTTCGGTGATACCACAAGGAAGTCTCCCGATAAACGCGCTTTCACACGTTCGCCGAGAAGCATGTTGTCCTTGTCGGTCTCTGTCGATGCCGGAGCGATGAGCTTACCTTCTTCTTTTTCCGCTGTCAGATATTCAATTACATCGGTTACCTTGCCATTTTCCACCTTGTGATACGGCGTTTCGATAAATCCGAAATGGTTAATTCTCGCGTGAATCGACAGCGAGGAGATAAGACCGATATTCGGACCTTCCGGTGTTTCAATTGGGCAAAGGCGACCATAGTGAGTATAGTGAACGTCACGTACCTCAAAGCCGGCGCGCTCACGGGTAAGACCACCGGGTCCGAGAGCGGACGTACGGCGTTTGTGCGTCAATTCCGACAGCGGATTGGTCTGATCCATGAACTGTGAGAGCTGATTTGTCCCGAAGAATTGATTGACGACACTTGTAATTGTCCGTGCGTTCACAAGTTCGGCAGGTGTTGTGGACTCACCATCATGCACACTCAGGCGCTCTTTGATGGTTCTCGACATTCTCGAAAGCCCAAGATTAAATTGCGCTGATAATTGCTCGCCGACGGTTCTCACACGACGATTACCCAAGTGATCAATATCATCGACATTGTGTTTTTGTCCATGTAAATCAATCAGATACTTGATAATCTCAATAATATCCTCAATGCGGAGAGTAGTATGATCGAGTGGCACATCCTGAAGGCCGAGTTTGTCATTAATACGGAAGCGACCGACGACGCCTAAATCATAGCGTTTCGGATTAAAGAATAATTTTTCGAGTAGTGCAGCGGCTGTTTCCACGTCGGGTGCATCCGTTGAACGGAGCTGACGGTAAATCGCTTCTAGAGCATCTTCGCGGGTACGGGTCGTATCCTTGGCGAGGGTTTTTGCGAGCACAGGTTCATCGGCTGCATTTTCATAACTAAATAATTTAACAGTGGTTAAATCAGCAGTTTTGATAATGTCAAGCAATGCTTCATCAATAATCATATCCCGTACGGCGATAATTTCACCGGTAGAGAGGTCAATCACATCTGAGCCGATACGGCGGCCGATATGTGCTTCGGTAATTTCAGCTGCAGGTACCGTCACCGACATATCAAACAGACTCAAAATCTGTTCATCGGACGAAAACCCGAGTGCGCGGAGGAGCGTGGTCACCGGAAATTTCTTTTTACGGTCGATATAGGCATACATCACATCATGAATATCGGTTGTAAACTCAACCCATGATCCTTTGAACGGGATAATTCTTGCCGTAAAAATCCGTGTTCCGTTCGGATGCACGGCGTCAGCAAAAAACACACCCGGAGACCTGTGCAATTGTGCGACAATCACCCGTTCGGCACCGTTGATAATAAACGTACCGCGGGGAGTCATTGCAGGGATATTTCCAAGATATACTTCTTGTTCAATAGGGTCGATATAGTCCTCAGACGACGGATCTGCTTTGCTCGAAAGACGTAATTTCGCTTTCAGCGCTTTGGCAAATGTCAATTCGCGCTCACGACATTCATCTTCATTATATTTTGGCTTTTCAATCGAATACTCCAAAAATTCGAGCTGGAATACTTCTGAGTTGTCTTCAATAGGGAAATTCGTAACGAATGCCTGCTGAAGTCCGGCTACGGCACGCTGTGACGGCGGTACTTCTTCCTGCAGAAATTCCTGATACGAATCTAATTGTAAATTCAACAAATCTGGATAGCTTGATTCATCGGCGGGACGATGGGCAAAATTAATGCGATTACGCAATCGAACAATTGTACCCGGATGCGAGAATGGGTTTGTCTTCACGGAAAGACCTCCTTGTGTAAGATTTCTATAACGAGTAAAAAGACAGAAATTCGAGCGCAGACTGATAGTACAAGTCACTCGAATTTACGCTTTTGACGTATGAAAAAATTAGGATTTCCCGACTATTTCATGCGGAGATGAAAAGCCAAAAAATCCTTCAATATTGTTGTGCAAAACAATGTGCATTTTGCAAAAATTGTTGTTTTTTTGCGTTGAGAAATTTTCTCACTACGCTAAAATCAATCGAAAATAATATCCGAAAAAGGACGGTTGCGATTTTGGGCAACCGTCCTTTTTTCATTTTAAACTATTGTATTTGCTACAAATAGCATGCTTACGGCATCAATTCAAAAATTACTTTAAGGTAACTTTTGCGCCAACTTCTTAAAGTTTCTTTTTGATAGCGTTTGCTTCATCTTTCGATGCTTGTTCTTTCACGATTTTTGGAGCGCCTTCAACGAGGTCTTTCGCTTCTTTCAAGCCAAGACCTGTGATTTCGCGGATAACTTTGATTGCGTTGAGTTTTTGTGCTCCGCCTTCTGTTAATTCAACATCGAATTCTGTTTGCTCTTCAACTACTGCGGCTGGGCCTGCAGCAGCCGGACCTGCTGCCATCATCATAGGCGCAGAAGCTGTGACACCAAATTTTTCTTCGAGTGCTTTCTTTAATTCTGATGCTTCCAAAAGGGTAAGATTGCTGATTTTTTCGACTAATTCATCTACAATTGCTGACATTGCAGTTCTCCTGATAAGATAAATAAATAATTATGTTTTAAATTTTATTGCACGATATGTGCCACGATCAAAAGCAACTTACGCTGCTTTTTTCTTTGCGACTTCTTCGACCAAGGAAGCAACATCACGCATAACTGCGTTGATGGAACCAACGATACCGGAAATTGGGGAGTTCAAGCTGCCCAAGATTGCCGCCACGATGTCTTCTCTCGTCGGAAGCTCTGATATTTGCTTGAGCTGTGAACCGTCGAAGACCTGGCCTTCGATGACAGCGGCTTTAAGCTGGAGTTTATTATTTTTTTCGCTGAATTCTTTGATGATTTTAGCAGGAGCAATTGGATCGGCATAGCCCAAAGCAAGACCGGATTGACCGACTACTTTTTCTTCGGGGATATCGAAGCCGCCGACTTCTTTCATCGCTCGGAGGATAAGAGTATTCTTTGCAACTTTGAACTTAATACCTTTTTTGGTTAGCTCAGAGCGGACTGCATTCGAATCCTTGACCGTCATGCGTGAATAATCAACGAGATACAACCCCTTCGCGCCGCGCAGTAAGCCCACTAATTCATCAACTAATTCCTGTTTTTTTTCTTTTGTAACCATAGCTGCGAGAATTTCTAAAAAAATGATGCTCGGCAGGACAAATCCGTATATTCTACGGTAGAAGCATTATCCACACCAAGCAAGTGCGTAATAGACATTTTTATAAAGGAGATCCATGTGACACCACGACGACTTCCAACCATCGGCACTTGCTGAACAAATGCACGGATTCGAAATTATTCGTGAACGGTCAATGATTGCTCGGAAACGTGAATACCGGGGCCCATGGTTGAGCTAAATGAAATACTTTTTACGTACTTACCTTTAGCTGTCTGTGGCTTTGCCCGCATGATACTGGTGAAGAATGTGTGTAAGTTGTCGGCAAGCTTTGATTCGTCGAAGGAGCATTTACCGATAGAGGCGTGAATATTTCCTGTTTTGTCAACACGATACTCAATTTTACCTGCTTTTACTTCACCTACTGCTTTGCCTACATCAAAGGTCACCGTGCCGCTTTTAGGATTCGGCATCAAGCCGCGAGGCCCGAGCACACGACCAAGCTTACCGACTTCACCCATAACATCGGGAGTCGCGATAATCACATCGATTTCAGCCCAGCCGGATTGTAATTTCTCAATGTATTCCTGAAAGCCTGCGTGATCAGCTCCCGCTGCAAGCGCTTCCTGATCCTTGGGAGATTTAGCAAGTACAAGCACACGAACGGTTTTACCCGTGCCGTGTGGCAATGACACTGTACCGCGCACCAATTGATCGGCTTTACGAGGATCGACACCTAAGCGAATAGCGATGTCAAATGATTCGTCAAATTTTGCAGTTGCGTTTTTCTTAACAGCAGAAATCGCCTCTTTAAAAGCAAATTCCTTTGACAAATTCAAGGATTTGAGAGCAGTTTTAAATCTTTTACCGTGCTTTTTCATTATTTTATACTTTCTTGTTCAACAACGGACTTATACAAAGTTGCGGCATTCTTTCTGTATAGAGAAGATATCCGCTGTCATAAAAATTAATCTTCGATTGTCACACCCATACTGCGGGCTGTACCGCGCACCATACTCATTGCACTCTCAAGTGTATCACAGTTGAGATCGCCCATTTTTTGCTTAGCGATTGCTTCGACTTGTGCTTTGGTAAGTTTACCGACTTTTGTACGGTTTGGCTCGGCTGAACCCTTCGGAATTCCGGATGCTTTAATAATAAGCGTCGGTGTCGGCGGGGATTTGAGGATGAACGTAAATGATTTATCCGAGTAGAAGGTCACTACTGCCGGTATAATCGAATCGCCTTCTTTTGCTGTTTTAGCGTTGAATTGCTTGACGAACTCCATACCGCTCAAGCCACGCTGACCGAATGCCGGACCAACCGGAGGCGCCATTGTTGCTTGACCTGCTTTAAGCTGGAGCTTAAACGAACCCATTACTTTCTTTGCCATTGTCGAATTCTAATAAGTGAACAAAATCTGTCTTTTTTCTTGCAAGAAGATTGGTTAATGATTTTCCATTTCCACGCCGCTAAAATCAAGCTCGACGGGGGTTTTTCTACCCAAAATCCCAACTTCTACTTTTAATTTTTGCTTTTCGTTGTTTACTTCTTTCACCGTACCGCTAAATCCTTCGAATGGCCCCTCAATCACTTTCACAGGGTCACCAATCGTAAAACTGATTTCAATCGTTGCGACATTTTTCCGCTCTTCTACTCTGCCCAAAATTCGATTCACTTCGTCTAGCTGCAGAGCAGTCGCTTCGTTTTTCGTACCCACGAAGCTGACAATCGAAGGCGAGGTGACAATAATTTCCTTAAGTTTCTTATCGAGGATTACTTCTACAAGCAAGTAGCCGGGGAGGAAATTTTTGATACGTGTGCGGCGTTTCCCGTTACGAACTTCAAAGACGGTCTCTTGAGGGATAATTATACTGCGTATTTTGTCCTCAAGGTGCAACCGTTTGAGCTCCTGCTCAATACCGGTCTTTGCCTTTTGCTCATGCCCGGTATAGGTGCGAAGGGCGTACCATTTATAGTCGCCGGTATCGGTTTGAAGCGGTTGTTCTGTAATTTCGTCCATTATATTTTCTTATAGCTGTAATTAGTTGAATAGAAGTCGAGATTTCTATAATTAGATGAGTTTACTACAAAGACAACTCACCATACGCCGGCTTCAACGCTCGCCACTTAGAAAATAACCTTTTTCATCAAAAATGCCATTGCAACATCAACTATCCACACGAACACTGTGATCGTAGCACATGTACCAAGAACAACAAGAGTAGATTCTCTGAGTTGCTGCTTCGTCGGCCAAGAAACTTTTTTCATTTCTTTGCTAATATCACTCGATATTTCTTTAATTTTTGCTATCATAACAGCGAAAAAAAATGTGGTACTAATTTGAAGATTATAACTATACAGAAATTACTGCCGAGGTATATAGCCGCACTCTGACGCATTGACACTGTACCACTATATCCTTATGCACGGGAGGAGGGACTTGAACCCCCAACCTTCGGTTTTGGAGACCGCGACTCTGCCAATTGAGCTACACCCGTAGAACACACCTTTGAGCTGATGACCGGGCTTGAACCGGTGAACCTCTTCCTTACCAAGGAAGTGCTCTACCAACTGAGCTACATCAGCAGACTTTCACCATTCCCCCTCACTTAGAGCGGGAAACGGGATTCGAACCCGCGACATTCAGCTTGGGAAGCTGACGCTCTACCAACTGAGCTATTCCCGCAGCTTTTACCCTGCTTCAGAATACTACATCTTCAATAGAACATTGATGGAGCGGGAGACGAGACTCGAACTCGCGACCAACAGCTTGGAAGGCTGTGACTCTACCAACTGAGTTACTCCCGCTGATACTAACTACTTGAAAAATGTGGGCAGAGAAGGATTTGAACCTCCGTAACGCGAAGCGTGACAGATTTACAGTCTGTTGCCATTAACCACTCGGCCATCTGCCCATTTTTTGGTTCTCTAAACGTTAGAGCTTACAAAAATACAAAAATGAACGATTTTAGCAACGATTTTTTTTTAAGGTTCGTATTTTTTTTAACTACCGTCCATTTTTTATGAGATTTTTTACCAACTAATCGGACGGTTTTTTCTAATTTTGCGGCGAAGATTATACAAATCGCCGGGCTCAATCCATCCGGCAATCTTCATTTCAGACTCAGTTCTCTCGTAAAATTATGATGATCGACAGCCAATACAGTTTCTTCCATTCAAACGCCATGATGCATATGTGTATGATGCAAATGCACCGTCATGCCCTCGCGTGGAAAGTCAAGTAGCTGCCCCTTACATTTACACAAATGAAGCCGCTTTTGCCCACGCAAAAGCGGCTTTTTTATTTCTATGACCCAAATTCAAGTTCTATGCTCCAAATTTTAACGATTGCTCAGCCCTTTCCGCTCGATTGCGGCGAAATTCTACCGTCACTCGATATCGCGTATCATACGTTCGGTACATATAATCCAGAAAAAAATAACGTGGTGTGGATTTGCCACGCACTCACGGCGAACTCCGACCCGGTATCCTGGTGGCCCGGACTCGTTGGCGATCACACGCTCTTTAATCCCAACGACTATTTCATCGTGTGTGCCAATATCCTCGGCTCGTGCTACGGCTCTACCGGACCGGGAAATATCAACCCTTCGACCGGTGCGCCATACGGTTCCTCCTTCCCGCACATTACCATTCGAGATATGGTCAGGGCTCACCAACTGCTCCGCCTCCATCTCGGCATCGAATCCATTCATCTCGTTATCGGAGGTTCACTCGGCGGTCAGCAGGCACTCGAATGGGCCTGCCTCGAACCAAATGTCATTTCTAATCTTGCAGTGCTGGCTACAAACGCCCGCCACTCACCATGGGGAATTGCCTTTAATACAGCGCAACGGCTTGCGTTAGAAGCAGATCCTACGCTTTGGGAATCGCATCCAAACGCAGGTGGAGCCGGACTCAGAGCCGCACGCGCAATTGCTATGCTCTCCTATCGCAATTATCCTACTTTTGCCGCTACTCAATCCGACACAGCAGGCTCACCTGCCGTCTTCCGGGCTGAGTCCTATCTCCGCTATCAAGGCGAAAAATTAGTGCGGCGTTTCTCGGCACAAGCATACTGGACGCTTACTAAAGCTATGGACGGCCATCATCTCGGTCGCGATCGCGGCACGCTGGAAGAAGTGCTCGGCTCTATTTCCGCAAGATGCCTTGTCATTGGTATCTCTTCGGATATTCTCTTCCCAACGGACGAACAGCGTTTTATAGCCAATCATCTCCCAATCGCAGAATACCATGAGATAGATTCTCCATTCGGACATGATGGTTTTCTTATAGAATTCAAACAATTACATACTATTTTATCTCAATTTTTAGGAAGGAAATAAATGCGCACAGAACTCACAATCGGACTCTACGGCTTCGGCTGCGTCGGTCAGGGACTCTATAATGTTCTCCATAAGACACGCGGTCTCAAAGAAGCCACTATCAAGAAAATTTGCGTCAAACATCGGGATAAGTTACGCCCGCTGCCGACCGAATTCTTCACCTTTGACCGCGAGGAAATCCTTGAGGATGATACCATTAACCTCGTCGTCGAACTCATCGATAATTCCGAAGAAGCATTCGCTATCGTCAAAGAAGCTATGCAGCGCGGCAAAGCTGTGGTGTCGGCAAATAAAAAAATGATCGCCGAACACTTTGACGAACTCCTTGCACTGCAACAAGAATGCGGTGTGCCCTTTTTATATGAAGCTTCCTGCTGCGCGAGCATCCCGATTATCCGTAACCTCGAGGAATATTATGATAATGACCTCCTGCATGCGCTCGAAGGGATTATCAATGGAACAACGAACTATATCCTTACCCAAATGTTCGCCCAAAATACATCGTATCCCGATGCGCTCCGTTCGGCGCAAGAACTTGGTTTTGCTGAAAGTAACCCGCATTCGGACGTCGCCGGTTATGATGCGAAGTATAAATTATGCATCCTTACCGCTCATGCGTTCGGTGCATTCATTACACCGGAAAATGTCGTTAATTATGGCATCGAAACCGTGTCGCAGCATGACTTTCAATATGCTCGTGAAAAAGGGCTCCGCCTCAAGCTCGTCGCCCAAACCCGCCGCACGGGCGATGCACTCTCGATGTGGGTTTTGCCGCAATTTGTGGATGCGGGTCATAAATTATATCAAGTACTTAACGAATATAACGGCGTCGAAGTCGAAGGTGCATTCTCCGACAAACAATTCTTCATGGGTAAAGGCGCAGGCAGCTACCCGACAGGTTCGGCTGTACTGTCGGATATTTCGGCAATTACCTATAACTATCGCTACGACTACTAGAAAATCCAACAAAATATCAAACCAAGTTTCACGTATGATGTTGCGGTGAGAATCTACGCACGCTCGACCGATTCGGACGAATTACAATCACTCCACTTCGAGAGCATTGATGAACAGTTCTCCAGCAAAACACATCATTATATAATTGGTACAATGACACTTACAGCACTCAGAGATTCCAGAATTTTTGAATCGCCAAGCGCATTTATTGCCCTCGCAGCGTAAAACTTTGATAGCAGCCCCACGATTGAAATCGTGGGGTAGGTTTTCTGAATTTGTGACCAGTCTTGTTCATAAATGCGGTTTTTTGTCTCTTCGAAACAATGCGCAATGAATGACACTATCTATTTAAAAAACTTAAGACTTACAACTTTCTACTTACGACTAAAATTTGGCAAGTAATTGAACGCTTCGACAAGCTCAGCGTGACGCTACCTATCTTATTCTTAACAACTTACGACTTATCCACTTACAACTTACGACTTAAAAACTTACGACTTACAACTTACGACTTAAAAACTTACAACTTACGACTTAAAAACTTACGACTTACGACTTAAAAACTTACGACTTACGACTTATGACCCCACCCCTTCAATTCGAAACGATCGCCGTGCGCACGCAGACTCAGCGCACGCAGTACAACGAACATTCCACACCGCTCTATCTCACTTCAAGCTTTGTCTGTGATGATGCCGAGCAGATGAGCGGCGCATTTGCCGGTGAGAACGATGCCACTATATATAGTCGATTCTCCAATCCGAACACGGATGAATTTATTCAGAAAATGTGTCTTTTGGAGGAAGCGGAAGCTGGATTTGCGACTGCGACCGGCATGGCGGCTGTTTTTGCCGGCTGTATGGCGCTTCTGCAAAGCGGCGACCATATTCTCTCGGCGAATGCGGTGTTTGGTTCGACGCATACTTTATTCACCAAGTACTTTCCTTCCTGGGGAATTACGCACACGTACGCTCCGATAGACAAGCCCGACGTGTGGGAGTCGCTCATCCAGCCGAATACCAAGATTATCTATTGCGAAACGCCATCAAATCCGGGATTGGATATCATTGATTTGGAATTTTTGGGAGAGCTTGCGGCGCGGCGCGGGTTAATTTTAGTTATTGATAATTGCTTTGCTACTCCATACTTACAGCGTCCGATTCAATTTGGCGCGCATCTGGTGATTCATTCTGCGACGAAATATATCGACGGTCAGGGTCGCACGCTCGGCGGGATTGTCGTTGGCAGGAAAGATTTGATTGAAAAAATCTATCTCTTTGCCCGAAATTCAGGACCTTCTCTTTCGCCGTTTAATGCGTGGATTTTGTCGAAAAGTCTTGAGACGCTTGCCCTGCGTATGGAACGTCACTCGGCAAATGCACTGCGTATTGCCCAATACCTCGAAACGCATCCGAACATCGAATGGGTGAAGTATCCTTTTTTGCCGTCCCATCCGCAATTTTCGATCGCTCAAAAACAGATGAAGGCAGGCGGCGGAATTGTCACTTTTTCTCTCAAAGGAGGAATTGAAAGCGGACGTAATTTTTTGAATGCTGTCCAACTTTGTTCGCTCACCGCCAATCTCGGCGATACGCGCACAATTGTCACGCATCCCGCCTCGACGACACACAGCAAGCTCACGCCTGACGAACGCTTAACCGTTGGAATTACTGATGGTTTGGTGCGTATCTCGGTAGGCATCGAGCATAGTGACGATATCTTGCGTGACCTTTCTCAGGCACTCGAAAGCGCGTAAAGAATTACCAAACAATTTCCTTTCGTGTTTTTTCCGTTGGTCAAACGGCGCGGGTTTCGTAATTTTAGGGTACTTTAATTAATTACGAGCAAAATTATGTGCCGATTTGTAGCTTATATTGGTACGCCCGTTCTGGCGGACGACCTGCTGTACAAGCCGAAATATTCGATTATTACCGCACAGAGCGTCAATGCCGGTGAAATGTCTATCGCCGTCAATGGCGACGGATTCGGCGTGGGCTGGTATGTCCCCGAGATTGACAGCGAGCCGTGCGTATTTCGGAGTATTAAGCCGTCGTGGAGCGATCAAAACCTCCGCAATATTGCCAAGAAAATCTACTCACCGCTGATTTTTGCTCATATCCGCGCCGCCTCGCCCGGACTCCCCGTCGAAGAATTCAACTCCCACCCGTTTTCCTGCGGCAAATTGATGTTTATGCACAATGGCATGCTCGGGGGCTTCAAAGAAATCCGTCGGAAATTGCTGAGAGAATTGAATGATACGGCGTATGATGCGATTCTTGGCTCGACCGATTCCGAACATCTCTTCGGCTTATTTCTCAACCACATAGACGACCCCTCAGGCGATGTGACCTGTGATGAAATGGTCTATGCGATGCACAAAGCGCTTGAGGATGTCAGTAACTTACTCATCGAACATAATATCCGGTCGCACTCCTATCTCAATCTGTGTGTGACGAATGGCAATAGCATCGTAGCCGTGCGCTACACGACTAATCCAAGCGTGCAGCCGGCGACACTCTATTATATGTTTGGCAAGGAATATCAATGCCGCGGCGAGCATTGTCAGATGGAGCCGACGTTTGGGCGGCCGAATGCGATTGTGATTGCGTCCGAACCCTTTACCTACCGGCG
>JBPOHH010000777.1:0-39105 GCA_052035765.1 Bacteroidota bacterium | reverse complement strand
CTTCAAAATCCCCGATATACATAGGATAAATACCAACAAAACACCGGGAGAAATTCCTTTCTACGTTCGATCGACCTTCATTTTAAGACCCCCTTTTCTCGACTTTCATTTTCTCCGTCAGGATTCGACGCTTTGCTTTGCCTTGATGGTGTTCTGCCTTCCGATTCAGATTTTTACACACAGTTTTCATCAATTCCTATCATTGCTGCCGATGGTGCTGCACTTCAATTACGTCGTTTGGGGATTACGCCTAGCGTGATTATTGGCGATCTCGACAGTTTCCATTCTCACGCCGAGGATATAGATTTTCCTCATTCACGGATAGTATGTATTCCTGATCAGGAAACCAACGATTTTGAAAAATGCCTGGTTCATTGTCAAAACGCCGGTTTTCATTCAGTGCTTATCTGCGGCTTCCATGGCGGTATGCTCGAGCATTCACTCAACAATTGGAGTGTTTTTATGCGTTTTTCGTTAAATATGAATCTATGTATATATGAATCAATGAGATACATATTTTCCATTCATCAATCAGCAGCGTTCAATGCTTTTCCTCAAGAAATCATCTCCCTTATTCCGCAGCCGGCAGTACGCCTGACGACCTATGGTCTCCAATGGCCTCTCACCAATGAATGGCTTCGTCTCGGTGCGCGGGAAGGAGCGCGCAATCAGGCGATATGTGATGAGGTC
The DNA here is from genome assembly GCA_052035765.1 of Bacteroidota bacterium. Taxonomy (GTDB): domain Bacteria; phylum Bacteroidota; class Ignavibacteria; order Kapaibacteriales; family UBA961; genus JADJXV01. Next base: position 38,415 of record JBPOHH010000777.1, on the reverse strand, counting down.
CGTATCAATATCCATGAAGGGTCGCTTTTGCTGGTCTGCGATGCTCGATTACCCATGAAACCCATTTTCGAAAAACAGTAAAAACCATTGATTCATTTCCTCTCCAATCTTCACTATCTTATATAAAGTTTAAAATTTCTTAATGTAAGAGTTGAATTAGTATGTGGAAATGTGGAAAACTTGGTGGATAAGTGGAAATAAGCGAATATTTTGTAGTAATTTAGCATTTCAACGGTAGTCTCGATACCTGTGGATATCTTTGTTGAAAAGCGTGCAGTTTTCAACCGAGGTGTGGATAAAGAAAGTTTTATACACGATTCTACGGAAGTATTCACCACGAAATCGTTGATTTCCACGCAAAAAATGGGGAGAAGTGGATAAAGCTGTGGAAAACACAGAATTCCGACATAACCTGTTTTTTATTAATGTATTACAATATTTACCCACGGGATATTGCTCCTAAAATGGCTTCGCGGCTCGCACCGGTAACGGAGGGGATATTTCCCGGAAGCCCGCCAAGGGTACGATAGGCAAGGTAGGCAAAGCAAAGTGCTTCTTTCGCATCGGAGTCGATACCGATATCGTTGGTTGTGCAGATTTCAGCGGCAGGTAGTTCATCGCGAAGCAGTTGCATGAGTGTTTTGTTGTGAATTCCACCACCCGAAGCGATGATTTTGGAGGATGGATCGGCAAAAAGGCGGATATTTTCGGCAATTGACCATGCCGTAAACTCGGTAATTGTGCGCACGACATCTTCAGAAGGAATAGACGGTTGAAATGTTGTACGGAGCCGCTTGTCGAGCCATGATGCGTTAAATACTTCACGTCCTGTGGATTTAGGTGGTTTTTGAGAAATGAATTTATGTTCTTTTAATTGCGCAATCATCGGGCGTATCGTGCGACCTGCCTCGGCAATAGCGCCATTGGCGTCGTAGTTTTTTCCGAAGAACATTTTCGTCGATGCATCGATTAAGACATTCCCCGGTCCGGTATCGAATGCACGTATCGGCTCGCTTTTTGAGGCAGGTAAGAGTGTTATATTTGCAATTCCTCCGATATTGAGCGCGATGACATTGCGTGATGAATCCCGCAGGAACGCTTCGTCGAACATCGGGACAAGTGGGGCGCCCTGACCGCCGAGTGCGATATCAGCCGAACGGAAATCGCTCACGACCGTAGTATTTAATAATGCAGCAAGTGTTTGTCCTGACGATAGTTGGAGTGTGTTTCCAAGCAATGTTTCGAGTTTTTTTGATGGCTTTGGTGCATGCCATACCGTCTGACCATGGAAGCCGATTCCGTCGAGCTGCTCCGGTGGAATGGAGCAAGAGGCACAGGCAGTTCGAACGGCGTGAGCATGATATTCTGCAAGCGCGACGGTAAGAAAGCTTACATCGGAGATGGTTATTTTTTTCTCGATGCATCGTACTATTTCAGATCTTATTTCATCTGAATATGGAATGGTCTGATGGGTAATTACTTTAAAATGAACGCCTTGAGCGTCTGTTGTAAACTCTGCGATTGCGACATCAATCCCGTCGAGTGAGGTGCCCGACATGAGTCCGCAGAGGATGCGCGGAGCTGCAAACCAGTTTGAATTTATACTGTTCATTGTATTATATCTATTTGAAAAATATGCATATTGAGCTACGCGGAGTATCCGTAAATTTTGATGTTATGCCGGCGCTCTCCAATATTAACTGTATATTACCGGAGGGGCAGACGACGCTCATGATAGGCGTGACCGGCGCGGGGAAGACGACTTTTCTGCGGCTATTGTACGCGGACTTGATGCCCGCGCAAGGGTCTGTGTTTTTAAATGGTCAGAACACTTCTATCATGAAACGCAGCCAAAAGCATGCGTTGCGTCGCAAGATAGGCATTATATTTCAGGATTGCAAGCTTCTCAACGGAATGACAGTGTATGAAAATGTGATGATGCCACTCGTCGTGACAGAGTATTCAAAAAAAGAAATGGATAATAGATGTCTGGAAGTACTTGCAGATATTGGGATTAGTCATTTACGTGATAAGTTTTCCCATCAGCTTTCCGGCGGTGAAAAGCATTTAGCTGCTCTTGCCCGGGCAATTGTCCACAAGCCTGAGTTTGTTATCGCTGATGAGCCCACCGGCAATTTAGACGCTGAGTCCACGAGTATAGTCGCTGCCTCGCTCCAAAAACAAGCAGAGAAGGGAACTACAGTAATAATATCCACTCACAGCAATGAGTTAATAGCGTGTTTTCCAAAAGCAGCTCGTCTCGAACTCCACAACGGAAAGATCAAAAAGTCAATATCATTTGCATCAAAACCGATACAGTAATCCTACAGTAACTCCATGAATATCAACTCAACACCAAGAATAGCTCTCGTCGGAAACGGTTCGATGGGCAAAGAAATATCCCGTATCGCCGGTGAGCAGGGGATTCACATCACGCGTGTTTTTGATGAACAAACGCCATTGAACCCTTCCTCACCTTCTGATTTTGATGTGGTGATAGATTTTTCGACACCGCATGCAGTTCTTTCTACGATTCAATCTGCGTGTGAGCTTCGAAAAAACGTTGTTATAGGCACAACAGGATGGCTGGAGCATTTGCCTGTGATCAAGCAACTCGTTGAAAAACATTCTATTGGCGTTATTTACGGCTCTAATTACTCCATCGGCATGCAAATGTTTTTTAGGATTGTGCGTCAGGCGGCGCGCCTTGTCAATTCATCACAGGAGTACGATATTTTCATGCAGGAGATCCACCATAAGCGTAAGCTCGACAGTCCGAGTGGTACTGCGCTTTCGCTCGGTGATATTATAGTAGCGGAAGTAGATAGAAAATCAACCCTTTATACGGACACATCTCATGGTAAAATATCACCGGAGGTTCTCCATATCTCATCTGTTCGCGGTGGGGAAGTGACAGGAACGCATAGTGTTTACGTGGATTCTGTCGCCGATACAATTGAGCTCACGCACAGAGCGAAGAATAGAAGTGGGTTTGCCTCAGGAGCGTTGGTTGCCGCAGAGTGGATATGGAAGAAACAAGGACTATTTGATTTTGCAGATCAATTTGAAAATATTATTGTAACCCGTTCATTAGCATAGAATACATGAATAAGAAACTATCATTTTCCGGTGCATTTTTACTGCTTGTAGTTCTCCTTTGTGTGTTTCCCGCACGCAGTAGATATTACGATCGCCTTGGCAATGGAATTGTTGCAGACACACTTTATCCTCCTGAAATAGAAGTAGTTCCATCGGAGCTCCACTTGGATTTCAAGCAGGGTGATTTTATCATCAAAGACATTACGATACTTAATCGTGGAGGACAGCCCCTAGAAATTTACGGAATGCGCGGATCGTGTTATTGTGCAAATGCTGCGATTATTCATTCCTACATAGTTCCGTTTAGCAAAGGAACTATTCGATTATCGGTAAACACCAAGAATCTGTCCGATTCTTTACAACGTATTGATTACACCATCCGGACGAACACGCCGGATTCTCAGAAGTCATATCGCGTATTTTTGCGCTTATTGCCGAGTGATTCGGATTCTAGCAAAAACAACTGATATGTTTTTTAGAATGTTAGATCCACGCCTAAAGAGAATATATTAAATTTACTTACGCTGTAATCTACAAAAAACGTCACCGGACCTACCTGTTTTGCCACACCTAGTACTACTTTGATATTTGAATCTGATACATTATATTCTGCTGTTTGCGGAGCAGTATCTCCCGGCCATTCCGGCGGCTCGGGAACCGGTTTGATTGTTGGGGTACCGGGATTACGTAATAAACCAAGTTGCATTTGAGTTTCCGCGGGTAGTACATATTTGTAGGTCGATGCTATTGTCATCGTTTCATACGACACCCCGCCAAACACATCAACTATCCCTTCGTAGTGTTTGCTTGCCTGTAGATTGATGTTAAACATCGTACCGTCCGATGTTAAATCAGCATTCGTAACACCTATAGTGTTCTCGAGATGAGTACCTTGATAGACTACTTGTATCGCAGCATCAAACATTCTTTTATCGAAATACTGCGACAGACTATGTTTGAGCCCTATTCCCCAAAATGCAAATTCTCCAACATTTTTATCAATTTTCATTGGTGGGATGAACCTCAGGAGTAGTTCTGTGCCATACAATGACCCGATTTCGAGCTGAGGAATAGCAGCGAAAACCGTAGAAATATTTCCACCTGTCGGCAGCGCAAAAAACGATGGGAATCCCATAATTGCTTTAACGAGTGAGTCTTTCACACTTTGACTTAGAGCCGTGCTGTTATAGAGCGCCGACAGCAACGGGTCGTCTTTTTGCAATTGATCGAGGAAGTACTTGTTATTTAAGACTAAACCTGCTGTACTGTTTCCAAATATCGTTGCTGATTTATCCGGGAAGGACATGTGGCTATTGGCTGTATCTTTGAGTCCCTTATCAAACAAGTACTTGAGTATATTTACTACCATCCCAGCTGTATCTTTGATTTTGACTGTTGATTTTGTCGGGTCAAAGATATTTATGCTATATTCTGCAGCTTCTTTATCAGCTAATACTTCGTTAATTGTCATTCTTGGGGCAACCGGTGTATATGTTTTTTGGTCTTCCCTAACGAACCCAAACATCGAGTGTAAGCCAAATCTAAAGTATGGTTTTTCAACTTTCGTTGGGATATATGCGGTTCGAAAGAAGCGAGAGTTAGCAGCAGCATTGGAAGTAGTAACGAGTGGCTTCATGAATGGACCACTATTAGGTCCTAATAATTCTTTCGAAACTCTTCTTGCCATTTCAACAGAAAGAGGGTTTGCGTGTGGAGCATCTGTCTGGGCGTTGACTATTGTGTACCCGATGACGACCAGAATTATGGTGAGCAATAGGCTTGTATGTTTCATATTAGTCCTCATATTCTTGCAGTAATTTATGCCCAAGTCTCAGAGCACCTTCGAGTGCTGTTCCGACTGGACTGACAACGGTTATATTATTTACTTCTCGAAGGTAGGTATTGAGTAATCTCAGGAGAAGGGTGTCATTTTCGAGCATTCCTCCCATACACGCTACCTCAATGATGTCTTTGGAATTATTATATTTACGTCGTACTGAGACAATATTGTCAACCAGATGTTTTGCTGATCTATCGATGATATCATAACATATTGTATCACCATTTTCTGCACATTTCATCACCATTGGTGTAAGGGTGTGGTATTCAAAGATTCTTTCTGCATACGCTGAAACTATTGTTCTTGGTTTGTCTTTTTTCAACATCGGATACTGTTCGATTAGCATATCATAGAGCGCTGTCTGTTCACTTCTACCATCAATTCCACGCACAATAGCATTAAGACCTTCTCGGCCAATCCATGCACCACTACCTTCATCATCGAGTTCGATACCCCACCCACCGCTTCGTACTATTTCGCCATCTTGAATTTTACCAAGAGTAATCGTACCGGTCCCTGCAATCAAAGCAATACCGTTGTTACCACCTAGAACTCCTTCTAAAGCAATTTCAGCATCACTTATCACTAATAAATCATTGATCGTGATTTTGCTGTTCCTTGCCAGGGTTTTAATTAACTGGTTCGATCGTAACTTTTCTTCTTCTAACCATACACCCGCCAAGCCAATAACAATCGCATCAATTTCACTTGAATCTATTTCTGTCTTTTGGCATAAATCGCGAATCATATTCAAAAGTCGCTCACATGACTCGCCAACACCCACCGCTCCGATACGTGTTGTCCCTGCAACAATCGTCCACAGTACTTCTTCACCTTTTTTTATAATAGCTCGCGTTTTAGATCCGCCGCCATCTATTGCAATCAATGTTAAATCTTCTTTGTTCATAAGACGTTGAAATTAATAGTAGTAAATTTTTATAACAACCACCTGACAAAACCGCCGTTGCGACACATAAAACCACACTGTCAAAATGACGCACCACACAAAACCCACTAATCTGTCAAAACAACTGTTTTTAAGTGGGTCTGGATGTAAATGTTCGGTTTCACGTGAAACCGAACATTTACCGTAAGTAGAGAGCTAATACAGCTAAATCCGTCGAAGAAACGCCTGCAATTCTTGAAGCTTGGCCGAGCGATGCAGGGCGGATTTTTATAAGTTTTTCCCTGGATTCTGCGGATAGTGATTTTATCATTGTGTAATTCAGGTTCTCGGGAATCCTTTTTTCTTCGTTTTGTTTGAACATTTCAACTTCTGCTAACTGTCGCTCAATATATCCTTCGTACTTGATGAATATCTCAGATCGTTCAAGTAAAGCTGTTGAAGTTAGAAATGCAGGAATAGTTTGTGTATGTGACAGCAGTTTTGCCAGTGTCATGTTCTTTCTTTTTGCCAGTGCGTCTAAGGAGGTAGAAGATTGTATTTCTGCCTCAGCGTTTTCGAGTAAAAAGGGATTAATTTCTTTTGGTTTGATAACGGTCTTTTTGCTGTATTCTATGATTTTTTTTACGAGGAGTTCTCGATGAGCAATAGTTTGGTATTCTGAGGGGGAGAGGAGACCGAATTGATACCCAAAACCACTTAATCTCTCGTATGCATTGTCTTGGCGGAGTAATAATCTGTATTCTGCCAGGGAGGTGAATATTCTGTACGGTTCTTCGGACTCTTTGTTAATTAAATCATCAATCATCACGCCGATATAAGCCTGCGACCTGTCCAAAGTAAAAGGTGGTGCTTCTTTACAGCGCAACGCCGCGTTTATTCCCGCGACGATTCCTTGTGCGCCCGCTTCTTCGTAGCCGGAAGTTCCATTTATTTGTCCGGCAAAAAACAAACCTTCAACATTCTTGGTCTCTAACGTAGGTTTAAGTTGGTTTGGAAAGAAATAATCGTATTCGACAGCATATCCATATTTTAATATTGATGCGTTTTCCAAACCGGATATAGATTGTAGTCCTGTTTTTTGGGTGTCTTTGGGTAGACTTGTAGAGAAACCGTTGACATATACAGAATTGGTGTTTAATCCTTCTCTTTCTAACACTATTTGATGTGATGTCTTGTCGCTGAATCTGTCGATTTTATCTTCAATAGAGGGGCAGTATCGAGGTCCTTTTCCCGAGATGGTTCCTGTGAACATAGGGGATTGTGCAAATCCAGATCGTAGTATGTCGTGTGTTTTTTCAGAAGTTGCTGTGGTGTGACATGTCTGAACGTTCTTAACTTTAAATGTTCTGAATGAGAATGGGCTTGGGGTGTCATCACCACCAAACGCAGTTAGTTTTTCATAATTAACCGAGTAACGATCTATGCGAGGCGGTGTGCCTGTTTTAAGGCGCCCGGTTTTAAAGCCGGAATTGTGTAGATTACCCGATATTCCTGTCGAAGCTTTTTCACCAACCCTACCGCCTGAAATACCATTCATTCCTGTGTACATAACCCCGTTTAGGAAAGTTCCTGAGCACAGTACGACACATTTTGCATGTATGTTTTCGCCGCTCTCGGTAATGACACCATGAACTCTGCCGTTCTTTATTGCTATATCTGTAATACTCGCGTTAAGAACGGTAAGATTCTTTGTCTGCAATACCATCTGCTGGGCGAATAAAGGGTACAGATCTTTGTCGTTTTGTGTTCTGCTAGACCAAACAGCCGGACCTTTCGATGTGTTTAGCAGTTTGAACTGGAGGCCGCTTTTATCAGCAAGTACCCCCATAACACCGCCCAGTGCATCTATCTCTTTAGCAAGATGCCCCTTAGCGCTGCCGCCTATGGAAGGATTACACGATAACCTGCCTATGGTTTTTGTGTCCATGGATATCAGGGCTGTTGTGCATCCCATCTTCGCCGCTGCCACACTTGCTTCAATACCTGCGTGGCCACCACCAACAACTATTACATCATAATATGTCATTTTTTGAATACATTACATATTGTATGTTTCACGTGAAACATTAATACGGTAGGTTGTAGGGATTGTAATAAAATTGACTTTGTGAAATACCGCAATAAAAGTACCAAATGTAAAGGGATAAATCACTTTCCGATGCAAAACTTTGAAAAGATAGTGTTGAGTATTTCCTCGTTAAGTACTTCACCTGTGATTTCTCCAAGCTTTGTGATGGCGTGTCGTATGTCGAGTGCTATAAATTCATTAGGCATACCGGTAGTAAGGGATGATTGTGCGTTGTGTAAGAATTGTATAATAGCTGAGAGTAATGAAGAGTGGCGTTGATTTAACAACATATCGGTAGCTCTGTCTGTACTTTGTGTTGCTATGTTCTCTATGTACGCTTTAATGTTGTGAATACCTAAGCCATCTAAAGCTGAAATTGCAAAAACATCAACTATATTTGCAGATATTGGAATAGAAACTTGATCTAGTTTATTTTGTACTAAACATATTGGTGTTGTAGGATAACGAGAAAGAAGGCTTTCAAGCAACCGTTGAGAATGATATTCTCCTTGTGTAAGATCGTTAATAACTAGAATTAAATTGCTAGAATCGAGAAGACTGTGAGTAAGAGCTATTCCTTCAAGTTCGATACTATCTTGAGAATCATTGCGTAGGCCGGCAGTGTCATAGAGGGAAATCGTAATACCACCAAGAGTGAATGTATCATGAATGTAGTCTCGGGTTGTACCGGCTATTGGGCTTACAATTGAACGTTTTTTGTTGAGTAAAGCGTTGAAAAACGTAGACTTACCTGCGTTCGGGTAGCCGGCTAGTCCCACCTGAAATCCATTGCGAAGAATGGTGGAAGCGGTAGAATCGGCTAGAAGTTGGCAAGTAGCTAGCGTACTGTCAATGAGGGATAAAAGATGGGTTTTGTCAACAAATTCTACATCTTCGCCTGAAAAGTCAAGTTCTAGTTCCAGCAATGCGCACACATTAAGAAGGTCGGATCTAAGCTTGTGTATAGTAGTAGTAAACCCTCCGATGAGTTGTCGTGCAGCGATATGAGAACCTTTAGATGAAACGGCGTGGATCAAATCAGCAACAGCTTCTACCTGAGTAAGATCCATCTTGCCGTTGAGAAAAGCACGTTTGGTGAATTCCCCCGGGTCAGCAAAGCGTGCACCATGGCGTAAGAGAGCGTTGGTAATTTCTTCGGAGACAACTAACCCGCCATGACAACCAATCTCGACGGTATCCTCTCCTGTATATGAGTGTGGGGCACGGAACACAGAAGATGTAACAGTATCTAAAAAAAGATCGTTATCAAAAAACTTTCCATAGAATATTGTATGGGATGAAGCAGAAGATAGAGGGGATTTTCCTTTAAAACACAAATCAGCAATTCGAAAGGCATCTTTGCCGGAAAGACGAATTACGGCAAGGCCGGAAATACCCGGAGGTGTAGCAAGTGCACAAATGGTATCATCAAAGTTCATTGTAACAGTAATAGATTAATAGCAGAAAGAATAGGAATATATGGTAGATGTTTTTGACTTTACTTCGATTTCTTCGACAAATGATTATGCAAAAATACTGCTCGATGGAAGAAAAAGTGTGATTGTATCAGCAAAATACCAAACTAAAGGACGAGGTAGAAATAATAAGCGGTGGGTAGGCGATTATGGAGGAAATATATTTCTTTCGTATGGTATAAGGTATGATGATGGTGTGCAAGAAATTAGTCAAGAAATGATGCGTTTTCAAGCGATGGGATGTTTGGCAGTAAAGGCAATGTTGAAGAAGTTGGCACCTCAACTACGAGTAGTACTAAAATACCCGAATGATGTCTATGCTCAACAAGAGAAGAAGTGGCTGAAAATTTCAGGAATACTAGTTGAGAATGAATTTATAGGTGCAAATATAAAATCATCGATACTCGGTATTGGAGTCAACTGCTCTCAAAGTGATTTTAGCGATGGAATAGCTGCCACATCTCTACAACTTCTAGGTATGAATGAAGATGTCGCGCGAGTAAAGAAAATGATTATAGATGAAATACATTCATACATTCGTATGGAATACCAAAAGGTAATAATGGAATGGAAAAATGAATTGAATATTATAGGGAAAACTATTATACGGCTTGATAATTCAAGTAGTTGGGTAGCTCATTCATTCGATGATTTTGGAATGTTGGTAGCCTTCAACGGCGATGAAAAAGCTGTCATCAGCAATGGAGATTCGATACGATATAATTTGGGATGACGAAGATTGTTCTAGCAGAAATTAAAAAGCATGCCCCAAGCCGATATGAAGTTGTAAGTTCTCAGATGAAAAAGGACTCCGGGTAAAAATCCAAGGATCTGTTGAGGAGGTCGGATCATGGAACTGAGTAGCGATATCCACTCTGAACGGACCAACCGGTGTTTCATACCGAAACCCTAAGCCGAATCCAATCGCGAGGCCTTCAATAAAGTTAGAAATTCGAGCGGTACCGTATTTATTTGCATCGAGTAAGTTGAACGCATTACCCCAATCCACGAAAGTAGTTATACCCATCTGTTGTACCTGATCTGCAAGCATAGAATTCATACCGCGAGGTCTCCCAAAACGGAAACGATATTCAAAGCTGCCTTCAATAATGGTAGCATTACCAAGTAGATTGTAATCCTTTGTATTTCCAAGACTTGAAAAGGTATCGGAAAGAGAACGGGAAGAATAGGAACGAACGCTGTTGGCACCACCAGCAAAAAAATGTCGCTCAAAAGGAATATAATAGCTACTACCTAAGTCGATCCAAATGTTACCGAGCCGAAATTTACAGGCGAATGTACTGAGTTGTCCGGATGGAAAAAACTGATAATAAGTAATCTGGAACCGTCTGAAATTATACAATTTACCGAGCGCAAATTCAAAAGAAGTAGATAGAAAAAGCCCTTTTGTGGGTGAAAAAGGATTATTTCGAGAATCTGAAATGAGGTTCATAGAGAAAATTTGACCGGGATGAGCTAATTGATCACCGGCGTAAGTATTAATAGGGCCGAAGGTAGAAAGAAATTGGACGGCTGCTAGTAATTCTTCGGTAGTTTGAGAATTAGTATACATATCAGCACTGACGTCAAGGAAGTTGTGTAGCTGCTGTAATTCGGTAAATAGCTCAAAAACTAAAGAATTAAAAAATGTATGCGAAGGAAAACGCATCATAAAATTCAACCGAAGGGGAAATAAGGTCATGTTCAGCGGTATGGTTTGCGTGGACAACCCACTGTTGAGATATCGATATGAATACGAAGTTTGAAATGACATATCTATCTTTGCAGAGCTGACTTCAAATAGAACAGGTTGACTAAACAAACCACCGATTTGATATTCTTGTGCAATAGAATGTGGTGAAGAGAGAAGAGAAAAATCCTGTAACACATAACGTCCAAAAAGGCTTACATTCTGTGCAGCGCCAAATAAGTTTCTGTGATAGAAAGATGTTTCAAATCCAAGATTGGTAAAATTATCATAGGTAGTATGATTAATATAAGGTGCGATGATAATTTCTGCTTGTTTAAGGTACTGAAGAAAAACTTGCATGTGAAGCGTATCAATTTCTGCCCCATGAGTAGTAGAAGACGTGTCAATTGAAACGAGATCAAAAGTTGTAAGGTTATAAAGATTGGTTTGAGAGCTGCCGACTTTGGAACGGTTGTACCATTCACCTGGTAGCATATCAAACATTAACCGTATGAGGTAAGAAGAGATAGGATTCTGACCTTTGAAATCTGACTTGATTGAGATATGACCGAATACGCAGCGTTTCCCGATGATAAATGGAATGACAACACTGTCAGAGTATGAAACTGAGGAGCTGTGAACTATTGGTTGGGTGTAATGAGAATAGTAATAACCGTTGTTTTGGAGAAATGAGATGATGGCATCAGCTGTACTTTTTATTGAAGGTTCATTAAAGTAAATGCCTTTGACTGTAGGTAGCATAGATCTAATCTGGTAAAGAAGATCAGCCGGTAGTTGCTCTAGACCTTGATAAACTATAGTATCAAGTTGATATTGGTGATTCTCAGTAATAGAGAAAGTAAGAACATTTATTTGATTAGTAGAATCGAAATCGTAGCTGTACGTAGCCTTTGCATTATGAAAGCCGTATTGATTATACACATCGAGTAAGGTAGCTATATCATTTTCGACTCCTGTTTGATCAAAATAACGATACTCGTCTTGGTAGTTTGTAAGGGCAACACCTAAAGCATCCTCAAGTGGTTGAGGAGTATATGGGTTGATGGATAATTGGCGGTAGTAAAATCTAAAAATACGATGAGCAAAACTTAAATCAGAAGGTAATGATGATATAACATCTTGAAGTGCAGAGCTGGTAAAGTGGGAGTTACCGATAAAGCGAACATCATTCAGTTCTCCTTCTAAGGGTAAGGTACTTGCTTCACGAGAAGCGCCAGTCGGAGATCGTATAGAAGAAACAGAGGAAGTACCTGCGCTGTCGGATTGCGCCAGACAAATTGAAAGACTACAACAAAATATCGCTGCGATGAGGAGAATAGGCATTGTGTTCCCTCTGAAAAAAACAGCCCAAGCAAATAAAGAGCTTGGGCTTAAAAAATCAATGTACTAAAGTTGGAATAAAAATCAGTACATGTTTTCTTCTTCTTCATCATCATTAAAGTAAAGGTCATCAGTGGCGTTTTCATATTCTGGCCACAAATCTTCCATACCTTCGTACAGCTCGTCATTGTCTTCAAGCTCAGCCAAATTATCAATCACTTGTTGATGGGCTCCGGTACGGTTCGCATAATCGATGAGTTCTTCTTTTGTTGCCGGCCAAGGGGCATCCTCGAGAGCATACGCTAATTCAGGTGTCCAAAACATAAGTAAACCTCTTTAAAATTAATAAAAAAACAAACATTTTCGGTTGAGCCGAGTCCGATAAGCGGCACATAAATTAAAATAATAAGGATTGGCCGGAAAAATCGGTCTGGTGCAAGAATTTTGCGCAAAAATACATTGTAATAACGCATTAAGCAAATTGTTAGACAGATAAAAAATAAAAATAGGGTGCTCGAAAAGATGCGTCAAGGATACAAGAGAAAATTAGGTGGAAGGATTTTGTTAAATTTGCACGAAGTTAAGGTTAAAACATACGATAGTACTACCACATGAAAAGTGAATACGAAGCAGTAATTGGATTAGAAGTTCACGTACAGCTGAAAACAAAAACAAAAGCATTCTGCGGGTGCACCACAGAATTTGGATCTACGCCAAATCTTAATACATGCCCTGTGTGCTTAGGCCATCCGGGAGCACTCCCTGTACTGAATAAAAACGTAGTAGAATACGCTATTTTACTTGGGAAATCAATGGGTTGCAGAGTAAGGCCATATTCGATTTTTTCCAGAAAAAATTACTTCTATCCTGATTTGCCGAAGGGGTATCAGATATCTCAATATGAGGATCCAATCTGCTATGACGGGGAAATTGAAATTGAAATAGGGGAGAGTAAAAAAAGAATTGGAATTACAAGAATTCACATGGAGGAAGATGCTGGGAAATCGATCCATGATGTTGATATTGATACACTTGTTGACCTCAATCGAAGCGGTGTGCCACTCCTGGAAATCGTCAGCGAGCCTGATATCAGATCCGCACAGGAAGCATATCAATACTTAATGCAAATAAGGCAAATAGTAATGTATTTAGGTGTCTGTGATGGAAATTTGGAAGAAGGATCACTCCGGTGCGATGCGAATATTTCAGTTCGTAAACGTGGTGCCGAGAAGTTTGGGACAAGAACAGAAGTAAAGAACCTGAATAGTTTTCGTAATGTAGAAAGAGCAATCGGTTATGAGATAGAACGGCAAATTGAGCTTATCGAATCGGGAGGAGCAGTCGTGCAGCAGACGATGCTTTGGGATGCTGCTATTCATGAGACAAAAGTAATGCGGACAAAGGAAAGAGCTCATGATTACCGGTATTTCCCTGAGCCAGATTTAGTAGGAGTCGCTATTACAGAAGACTGGTTACGTGAGGTAGAGAACCAACTACCGGAGCTGCCACAGGCACGTAAAGAGCGCTTCATCCGCGAATTTGGTCTGCCTAAATATGATGCTGGGATACTAATCGAAGACAAAAGCTTAGGGGATTATTTTGAAAAAGCGATATCTCATATTACCGAGAAGTCTAATGAACGATATAAGCTTGTAAGTAATTGGATTATGACCGAGGTCATGAGATTACTTTCCGAGAAAAAAATAATGGCCCACGAATTTGATATACCGCCGGTGTTTATTGCTGAAATTGTGGATTTAGTAGGCTCGGAAGCCATCAGTAGTAAAATTGCAAAAGAAATATATGCAGAGATGCTGAGCAGCAATAAATCTCCCAAGGCAATTGTAGAGGAGAAGGGACTTGCTCAGGTTTCGGATAGAAGTCTAATCGAATCGACGATAGATGAGGTCTTGCAGGAAAATCCAGAAAATGTGGAGAAATACCGATCGGGTAAAAATAATCTATTTGGTTTTTTTGTAAGTCAAGTGTTGAAAAAAACAGCAGGAAAGGCGAATCCCAAGATTGTGACCGAGATTCTCAAACGGGAGCTTGAAAAAGTTGTGAAATAATTTTAGCTTTTCTTGTTCGAAGTTTAGTGGTAATTTGGAGGTAATTCGAAAGAGTTTGACATTAAATTGCATACATTTTTTGGCGGATCGGCACGGGGGAAGCAGGAAGCGCCTAAAATAATGCGTAGGTATTATTTTATCAGTAGGAGTACACAATGCCATTGCCAAAGACTGAATTTATATGGATGAACGGAAAATTTGTGAAGTGGGATGATGCAAAAATACATGTCCTGTCACATGTAGTTCATTATGGGTCAAGTTGGTTCGAAGGATTGAGAGCGTATAACACAAAAAAGGGAACCGCTATATTCCGCTTGCCTGAGCACATTCACCGCCTCGCTATGTCTGTAAAAATCTACCGCGGTGAAATGCCGTATTCACAGGAAGATATGTGCAAAGCGACAGTAGATCTTGTTCGTAAAAACAAACTTCAATCTTGTTATATCCGCCCGGTGGTCTACCGAGGGTATGGTGAGCTTGGTGTCTATCCGCTAACATGTCCTCTTGAAGCTGCGATCGGTACCTGGCAATGGGGTAAGTATTTAGGAAAAGAGGCGTTGGATCAAGGTGTTGATGTGTGTGTATCTTCTTGGAGTCGATTATCAAACAATTCGATGCCGGCTTCTTCAAAAGCAGGTGGAAATTATTTAAATTCTCAACTTGTCAGAATGGAAGCATTACAACACGGATATGCGGAAGGTATTGGATTGGATTCACATGGGAACGTAAGTGAAGGAAGTGGAGAGAATATCTTTTTTGTTCAAGACGGAACGATTTACACACCGCCGCTTAGCTCTTCGATATTACAAGGTATTACGAGAGCTTCTGTTGTTCAAATTGCAAAAGATCTTGGTATTAGTATGGTAGAGACTACCATACCTCGGTCGATGCTCTACACCGCAGACGAAATATTTTTCAGTGGGACCGCCGTGGAGGTGACGCCAGTCCGATCAGTAGATACAATAAAAGTTAAAGATGGCAAAGTAGGTGAAATAACCAGACAAATCCAGCGTGTGTTTTTTGATGTGGTTGAGAATGCCGTTGATCCTCATGGCTGGTTGACATTTGTGGAAAATACAAAACCCAAGAAAACAAAGTAAATAAGTAACCAATTTAATATATATATTCATCGAGTAGATAGTATGCCAGCGAAGATACAAAAACAACCCAAAAACAACCAGTCAAACAAGACAATATCGAAAAGCAAGGTACCAGCACATGATTCGAAAAAGGCCCCATACAGTAAATTCGACACGTCCGGATTCGATAATGATACTATTGTAGCATGGTATAAACTTATGCACTTAGGAAGACGGCTCGATGAAAAGGCTGCGTTATATCTCAAGATGGCAAAAGGATGGTCATACCATGCTCCATTTGCCGGGCATGATGGTATACAGCTAGCGGTTGGTCAGATATTTCGATCAGGAAAAGATTTTCTCTTTCCGTATTACAGGGATTTAATGACCTGTCTTTCTGCCGGACTCACCGTAGAAGAGATTATCCTTAATGGATTAAGTAAAGATGCAGATGTAGCAGGCGGAGGTCGTCACATGAGCAATCACTTTGCTAAGCCGTCTGTACGGATTCAAAACGGCTCCTCTTGTACAGGTAACCATAGTCAGCATGCAGCTGGGACTGCACGCGCTATTAAGAAGTACAAAGGGGATGAAATTGCGATATACTCCGGAGGAGAATCGGCATGTTCCGAAGGATATTTTTATGAAGCAGTCAATGGAGCTTCTCGCGAAAAATTACCGGTTATATTTGTGATTCAGAATAATAAATATGGTATTTCAGTGCCGGTGGAAGAGCAGACTGCGAATACTCAGATTTCTGATAATTTTACAGGATTTAAGAATTTAAAGATTATCAATTGTGATGGCCGTGATCCATTTGATTCGTTCCGCGCCTTGGCTCAGGCACGTGAGTATATACTCAGTGGTGAAGGTGCAGCCATGGTACATGCTGATTGTGATAGAATAGGCTCCCATTCAAACTCTGATAATCATGAACTATATCGTTCGAAAGAGGTTATAGAAGAAATGAAAACAAGAGATCCTCTGGCACGATTTAGAGAAGTACTACTTGAGAAAAAACTACTGACCGAAGAACAAATCCAAGAACTAGAAGCACAAAATCAGCGACTCATATTTGAAGCAGCAGACAAGGTAGAACCATCGCCAGATCCTTCCCCTGAGTCATATACAACCTATCTCATACCAGAATCAGTTGTTGGCTACGACGATGATACAGAGTCTCGTTACGTCAATGATCCAAGTGCACCCCAACTGACCTTTCGTGAAGGCATAAACTTAGCGATGGTGCAAGAATTCAAGCGTAATCCAAATACATTTTTATGGGGACAAGACGTAGCCTCTGTTAAGAAGCAGGGAATATTCAATGTACCCAAGGGATTACTTGATGAATTTGGGAACGACAGAATTTTCAATGCTCCTATTGCCGAAGATTATATTGTGGGATCGGCAAACGGTTTTTCACGTTATCGTGATGATATTAGAGTGGTTATTGAGGGTGCTGAGTTTGCTGATTATTTTTGGCCGGCAATGGAACAGTTCATTGAGTGCTCGCACGATTATTGGAGAACTAAAGGGCAATTCTCGCCAAACATTGTTATACGACTGGCAAGTGGAGGGTACATACAAGGTGGATTATATCACTCTCAGAATTTAGATGCGGTCTTCTCTCATATACCGGGTGTAAGAGTGGTGTGCCCTGCATTTGCTGATGATGCGATTGGGTTGATGAGAAATGCAATCAGATCAAAAGGGGTTACAATGTACCTTGAACCTAAATTCCTTTATAATTACAGGCCTACATCAGCATCAGAACCCGGGGAAGATTTTATTATTCCGTTTGGGAAGGCAAAAATCCGCAGATCAGGGACAGATGTTACACTCGTTAGTTACGGAAATGCTATACACATTTCTTTGCGTGCTGCTGAAGAATTGGCAAAAGAAGGTGTATCATGTGAGGTGATTGATTTGAGGTCACTTGCCCCATGGGACCATAAAACAGTCTTTAAATCTGTTGAAAAAACAGGTCGAGTGGTCGTAGCTCATGAACATTATAAAACAGGCGGCCTTGGGGGTGAAATTGCAGCAACGATTAGTGATGAAATGTTTAAATATTTAGATGCGCCCGTTGGTCGGGTTTGCTCGAAAGATACACCGGTAGGATTTGCAAAATCATTAGAAAGTGCAATTTTACTCAACCAAAACGATATCATTGAGAGCGTAAAAAAGGTGTTGAAGTATTAAAAAATTAACAAGCTCGGTGTGGAAAACAGGAGTGTGAAAATTATCTGACAGTGTGCAAAACGTGGCACGAAGAAAAAAGTCGTAGTTCGTAGATATATTATGTGGAAATATCAATGAATAAAAGTTTTCATTGGTATTTTGGCGTAGGAATACTATATTTGCGTGAATATGCGGAATGTGTCGGCTTAATGCGCCTGTAGCTCAACCGGATAGAGCGTTGGATTCCGGTTCCAAAGGTTGGGGGTTCGACTCCCTTCAGGCGTACATATAGTGCTTTGTATATAAAGAAGTTAACAAATCAGAATAATAAAACAACGAGAATATAAAATGGCTATCCAAGATGAAATGAGCAATACAGACAACGAAATAGTTGGCGGTTATCAAGAAAAAGAGCTGGCGACTACTCTTGTATCGACCACAGATTTAAAAAATAAACTAAAGGTAGGATTGGGTCTACTCGGAATTGTCGTAGTTGCCATTATTGCTGTCGTTTTTTACAACAAATCGAAAAACGAGAAAGAGAAAGAAGCATCAGCAGCATTAGCAAGAGTACGTACAATGTATGAAAGCGGTGAGTACGCAAAAGCGCTAAGTGGCGATGCAACAAAGATAATACGCGATACCCCCTTAATAGGACTACAAGGAATTGTAGAGCAATATGGTAGTACTGAAAATGGTAAAGTAGCTGCATTGTATGCAGGTAACTCGCTGATCTCACTAAAAAAGCATGCTGAAGCGGCGGGGTACTTCGAGAAAGCGCAAGGAAGTGCATCGGTAGAGGTTGCTGTTGGAGCATTAATTGGGTTGGCAATTTGCAAAGAAGAGCAAAAAGACCACTTAAATGCTGGTGATTACTATGATAAAGCAGCACAGCAGACCCTACAAACTACAATGAAGGACAAGTACAAATTGTATGCAGCGTTAAACTATGAAAAGGCTGGAAATAAAGAGAAGGCCGAGAAGTTTTTCAGGGAAATTCTTCGCGGAGAATCAATGGAATACATTGGAGAGTCGAAGAGCGGACTCACGAGACTTGGCATGATTGTTGAGTAGTGTCCTCCGTTTAGTCCTTACAATAGATATAAAAAGTTAAAAATATAAAGTTAAATTATTACAATTTTATTCATCCAAACGGAGGTATTATGCAACGTTGGTTTCGTTTAAGCACTCTAATCATTGCGTTCGCCCTATGTATAAGTACGGGGTTTGCGCAAAAACCTCGTGTGCAGGTTGCAGGACGAATAGCCCCTAATGAGGTGCGGATATTTTTACAGGATAGTGTGTATCAAATAAGTGGTACATACACTGTAGCTGGGACACTGATCATTGAGCCGGGGACAGAGGTCATTTTCTTCGATAATGGTCGGTTGATTGATTCCGTGGGCGGTCGCATTATAGCTGATAGTCGGCTGAGTGCTGCTTATAACGGTACATCGCCAACTTCGATTGGTTTGCTGGAGTATAATGATATGAGATATTTTCTCAGTTCATCAGTAGTGCAGGAAACTAATTATAACGAAGCTACAATTCAGGGTACACTAAGTTATCCTGGTAACTTTAGCAGTCCGAGTAACTACGGGAAATACAATTACATTTTCAATGTAGTGCTTGATACTGTTACAAAAAGATTGGAAAACTTGCAAAGTGGTGCAAGTTTGCCTGTTCCGTCAACAGGTAAGATAGTGATTTCGCCAATGAGAGCGATTATGTTTTCTTCGGCAAGATTGTGGTCTACAGATGACATTATTCGTTTCCAGCCTTGGAGAAGGTTGTTTGGTGTTACACCAAATATTCCAGTAAACAATGCCACGAGAAGAATTGTCTTTAGAGGTCAGCCAATCAACGATTATTCTCGTGAATGGGGGCATATTATAGTGATGCCGGGAGCGAGAGCCGCATTCTTTAGAGACGTAGATTTTAAGGATTTCAGAAAAGACACTACAGTTGATAAGAAGTTTTTGTATGATACAGCCGGTGTGGCGTTGGCAGCACAGTCTTCAATTCTTCAATTGAATGATGAGATGAATAAGTTGACCAATGGAGCTGGTGGAGCATTAACAAGTTTTTCTGAAAGAACATGGTTGTTGAACTGTACGTTCACGAATAATATTGCAAGATACCGTGCTGGTGCATTGCAGCTGTTGCAAGCTCCACGAGGAGCAGGGGTGTATCCAGATACTACTGGTTTGAACATATCTAGACAAGTGTTTCAAGATAAAAATCCTGCATTGACCGAAAGTGATGGTAGTACGATAGATCAGAATGTAATATCATTGAGTGAGTTGGATAGAGCTGTTGCGGAGCCGGCGGTTTCTAATTCGGATTCACGTCGCCAATTAGTGGATGATGCCCGTTTGGCTGTTTATCATGGACGCGTGCGTCAGTTGACTTTTGACAATAACAGAGCGTTGTTATCGGATGTTGATACATTGAGAATTAATGGTAATAGAGTCGTTACAGATACCAACAGAGTTGCAGTTCTTCGTAGTAGATCGTGGAATAATGAAGCTTTTGGTGGTGCGATGCTTATCGCAGGTAGAGAGCTCGATGAAAATAGAAAAATTGAAATTGGTTTGGGTGTGAATGATAGTATTAGAACGGCTGCAGGACCGTTTGGTTTTGTTAGTTTTGGTAGTAAGGATTTTATTACCTTTACAAATAACTATGCGCTTAACCGCCAGTCATCACCAAATTCAAGAGGTGCAAAGGGTGGTGCATTGTATATTGGTAAATATACATCGTTAGTGATAAATGGTTCTTTTAGAAATAACTTCACAGAGACGCCATACCAAATTAATAGTAATAGTGAACAATATTCGTTAGGTGGAGCTGTATTTCATGAAAACACGCTTGGAAGATTGCAGTTACGTGGTCACCCAAGTTTGGCAACGGAGTTCTTGAATAATAGAGCTGGTTCGGGTGGAGCTGTGTATTGTGATGGTAATTCAGATCCGCGTCCGTCGCCTATTATTGGTGGTTCAGATGTTACTAATCCAAGAATTAGAGATTATGGTCGCAGAATGAGTTTTGAGAACAATACAGCAATTGCTCATGGTGGTGCGATTTACACGAAAAGAAATCTGACTGTGTATGGTGCTGGTGGTTTTATAAATGATTTACCTTTGGCTCAAGCCTATGGTACAGGGTTTAGTGTAAGGTTTGCGAATAATTCAGCAGGATATACAGGTGGTGCAATTGCAGTACATTTGCCAAGTATTGAACCTCCTGTTCCAATTGAACAACGTTATATAAGATTGGTTAGAGCTGAATTTAAAGATAATACAGTAGGTCAGTTGGCGCCGTCGGCTAGCTTGGAAATTGTAAAGCAGGTTGCAGGTGGTGGTGCGATTTATTCGAAAAACGGTGACTTGAATGTTATTAAAGGTGTTGAGTTTAACAATAACCGAGCATTCAATAGTAATGGTGGTGCTATTGCTATGGTTCACCCGCGCACTTCATCTAGAAGATTCTTTATTAGTGATGCTGATGCATTGACATTATTACCAAACGGAACAGCAATTGGTTATACTTCGAATGATAGTTTGTATGATAATAGAAGAAAAACAGTTGTTGCGGCAGATGTTAGAAGTTTAACGCGGTTCTATAATAATGTTGCTGAGCCAAATCCAGATTCTAGATTGCAAGGTAGTGGTACGACACAGATGTCTGCGAATAGCATTGATATCAAAAGATTCCATCCTGGATTCTTAAGAGATGTATTAGGTAATGGATTGCGCGAAAATGGTGTTGGCTTGGGTGGTGCGATATTTATATTAGATAGCATTACACCGCAAAGAAGATTTAGAGCAGACTCTATATTCTTAAACCGTGTAAGAATTCAGAACAATACAGCTTATACCGGCTCTGCTGTTTACTCGGATAACTATGATTTGAAAATTGTACTTACAAGATGTTTAGTGACGTCAAATAAATCGACATCACCAGTTGGTAGAACACAAGATGTTATTGGTGGTCCAATGGTTGGATCAGACAATCCGGCATCGAGTGATTTAGCTGGCGCGACATTCTATGGTGAAATTATCGGACCTATTCCATGGACATCATTCAATATTGCAGCGAACTCGATTTATGATAACGATGCAAGATTTATCATTAGATTGCCTGATGCTCCAAACTCAAAGAGTGTACTTTCTGGAGGAACGGGAATTGGTTTTGGTGGAGTTGATACTTTACGTGGTAACTATTGGGGTAGAACAGAAGGAAATGTATCGACAATAATTAAAACTAGTCAACCAGTACCTTCGCCCAATGGCGGTGTGCAAGAAACATTCTTCATACAAGGTAATGGAAAAACACATATGCAGTTCTTGAGAACTGGAAGAACTGATGATACACAACAAGGTCCGTTTGAACAAAATGGTTTTCCTGGATACGTATACACAGCAATCCAAATTGGTAAAATTCCAGATACATTGTTGATGGCTGGTAGAATTTATGACTTCTTTGATAAAGGAACTGACATGAAAACTGCAGATTATTCCTTTAGAAGAATGTCGCCGATTGAAGATTTTGCGGTCGGAATTCCTCCGAAACTTCAACGTTACACAAATGCTACAAAAGCTTCTAATAATAAATATGTAAGAAGACTGACTAGAGATCCATTTAGCACGGATTCTTTAAATTATGCTACTGGTCAAGAAAATGTTCTGTGGAGACAATTAAGAAGATTACAAACAGAGTTTGCTCCTGACTATAGAACTGGTGAATTGTCGCATCCAATTGGATATCCGTTGTTCTTGGAAGCAAGGGCAAAATACCAAGGTGAGGATATTTATCAAAATAATGATGATCCAACGACACCAAATTCATCGACATTCTTTGTGATTAATGACTCAACTGGTGATTACATCAGAATCAATATGAGTCAATTTACAGATATGCAAACATTAAATAACGATGGCGTATATCCAAAAGAGATATTAAGAGGAAGAGTTGATTTTGTACTTGATTCAGTAGAAAGAACTGGTACCAGTGCTAGAGTTAGAAGGACATATGAAGGTCTTTATAACTTTGGTGGTACAGAAACACTTTTACCAAGACTTGCTGATTCAGCTTTTAATGAAGATATCTCTGCTTTCGGTGGAAGAAGATATGAATTATCAATGTCACCTGCGTTAAACAAACGAGGTGTGTTATACGGTAATGGACAAGCTGTCGTTTATTCAAATAGACCAAGTATGCCTGCTTCATTGGCTAGTGGTAACGATACTATAGTATCTTACTTTGCAGGTGAAAGATGGAATTCATTGCCAGTAAGGCCAGGCGATTATGTGCGTGTAATTTCTCGTACAGTTCTCTGGAGAGATGGTGTTGATACTGCAATAGATAAAGGATTAGGATTTAGAATTGGTACTTCGACACCTCCGCCGGTATTCACTGGTAATAAAATAGCATTAGAAAATCCAAAAGTAAGTCCTCAATATTTCTCTTCATATAAGAATAAGATATATTTGTCAGAGGATGAAAAGTATAACAAAGCTCCTAATCCAAATGTCCGTACCAGAGACTCAATTTTTGTTATTACAGCGATTGATTCAAACTTGATGTATGATCCTCGTTGGGCTATGGATATTGATGCGGCAGGAAATATACGCCAGCAGGATACAATTTTTAAAAGATACAACCAATTAGAGTTATCGTGGTATCCATTGTATGTCGGGCAGTTCGGCGATACAATTCGCGATGTAAACTCCAATAAGTTAACAGCGTTGCGTAGATGGATAAAAGCAGATACACTGTGGCCAACCAGAGGAGTACCTAATACAAGAGCTCTCAACGCTCCTTACTATGGTGCAAGAGGCGTAATCGAACTTAAAGGACAGCCTTCGAATCCTTATGTAGTGCCTGGTGGCGAATGGATGGAAGTAGTTGCTAAAAACTATGCTCCAACAGTAAGAACAGTTGATGCATTAAAAGGTATTGCGTTAAAACCAGCAGATAGTGCATTTATAACAGATACCTTATCAAAGTTCATTTATCTGTATCCTTCATATTTCCATGCTCAAAGATATGACGACACGCTCTTAAGTGCCCCAAGAAATGCAAGATTTTTAAATCAAGACACATTGAATTTTGGATTAACTGATTCATCCGTGTATAGATTTATGATTATTGTAACTGATAGTTTCCCAGTCTTCTCAAGAATTGAAAGACCTAGTGCGAATTGTCAACTTGGTACACAGTCATTGTTAGTAGCGAACGTCACCGATAAGCTTAGATTCT
The DNA here is from genome assembly GCA_052035765.1 of Bacteroidota bacterium. Classification (GTDB taxonomy): domain Bacteria; phylum Bacteroidota; class Ignavibacteria; order Kapaibacteriales; family UBA961; genus JADJXV01. Next base: position 14,402 of record JBPOHH010000777.1, on the reverse strand, counting down.
ACGTAGATATTAACACCGATGATGAGAAAGAGGATTCTATTGCTGCAAACAATGAAGGTTGGGATTTCAAATACGGTAAGACTTCGTATGGCTTCTTATCTAAATCATTGAGAAATGTTCCAGGTGATACAGCTATAGATGAATTGTATCAATTACGACCAAATTGGATGGCAGATAGATACATGTACGTGGAAGGTTCTGATACTACACAAGATGTATTTGCTAATGATTTCACCTCAAGAGGTGTTATGAATATTCGGATTCCAAGAGCCCAAGCGTTAAACTTGTTGAAACCAGGTTCAGTTGCAGATCAAGCAAATGGCGGTTTAAACACAGATACAATTATTACGTTGGTAGCCAATGATGGTCATACAGGCTTGAGTTATTTAACCAGAAGAGTATTTGTAAATATATCGCCGACTATCACAACAACAACGTTAGAAAATGCCAAAGAAGACATGGATTATAACGTGGATTTATTAAATCGTCCACGTAAGATTGCTTATTCAGATCCTAACTTTGGACAAGCACAAAATTTCAGACTTCTTTACGCAAACGATCCAGATACGACTATTGCTAAAGATCCATGTTTCAAAGAAGCTGGTGAGTGGGATGTTCGTGATATTAAAAAGACTCCAAAATGGTTGAAAATCAATCCAGTAAGTGGTTTGTTATATGGAACTCCAGGGGTGAAAGATGCACCGCATACTTCAGCTCTAGGAAATCCTGATACTGTAACTGTAGTATTGACAGATGCAGGTGGTTTAACTGATGTTAAAGTATTAATTTTAAACACAGATTCAACCAATCATGCTCCAAAACTTTTAGCAGCTCCGGTTGTTAGATGTATTGGTCAAGGTGACACATACTTAGATACATTGTTAGCTCAAGATTTAGATTTGTTCCGTGAAAAACCAGTATGGGATAATTCGAGCAAATTTGATCCAATCTTAGAAACGATCAAGTTGACAGTAATTTCTCCTGCTGGTACAAATTTGGTGATTGAGCCAGCTACGATCACCGGCACAAAGTCTGATACTTTGCAAAAAGTGGTAATCAAATCAAATGGTCCGTTGACAATCAACGCTGCAGATATTAAAGATGGTAAAGTCACAATCAAAGTTCAAATAACAGATGATGAAATAACCAAAATCCTTGAGTACAAGCTCAATGTATCTGAAGCAACTGATTTTATTGTTCCAGTGACAGTAGCAAATAATGATGTACGTGGAGCATTCCAAGTATTATATTTTGGTACTGCTAAAAATGCAACTACAGGCGAAAAAACAGGTGAAATTGGTAAGCTCGATTCAAACTATTGTGAATATGAATTACCTCCTGTACCGCCAAGAGATGTTTTTGATGCAAGATGGACAATAGCATTGACCAATGGTATTATTAGAAATATCTTCCCACAAGCTGTTCCGAAAGATAACAATCAAGCTATATATAAAGCTAGATTCCAAGCAGGCTTCTTGGGTGGAAATGGTAATTCAGCGTATCCTGTTACAATCACGTGGGATAGATCAGATGTACCATCAAGAACAGATGCTACGAAGAACCCGAGTGGTGCATCATGGTGGATAGCTGACAATATTTCGAATGGTCAATTCTTCAAGTATAATATGAATACTGGTATTGGTCGTAACTCTGCTACTATAGTAGACTATTCAGCAACAGGATCTAAATCAACAGTAAGAGTTAATAAAGATGATATTGATGGTTTTATTATCACTTATGACTTTACTAGTGACGTTGAAGAGCAGCCAGTGACGGGAATGCCAGTCTCGTTTGAACTTAGTGAAGCTTCGCCTAATCCATTCAACAATTCGACAAGTGTTGTTATGGGAGTTCCGACTTCGTCGAATGTAAATGTAGAAGTTTATGATGCAATGGGAGCAAAAGTTGCTACTTTAGCTAACAACTTCTACAATGCAGGTCGTTACGAATTGACATGGAATGCAAAATCGGAACAAGGTACGGATTTAGCAGCTGGAGTTTATTTTGTGAAAATGACTGCAGGAGCATTTAGTACAACACAAAGATTAATGCTTGTAAAATAACCAGATAGCGGTCGGTTGAATAAAACAACCGGCCGCTTTCGAATCCAACGTGAAAAATTATTTAAGAACAAAAAAATATCAGGAGTCTCTATGAATTATAGACATATATTTTCAGCGTTGATAGCATTAACTGCCATGCTTATGCTTTCATCGCCGCAAACAAGAGCGCAGAGGGTTTACGATGAATTTGATGCGCCGGTTATAAACACAGGTAGATTGTATACAGATTATAGTGCAACTCCAATTGCATTTGCTGATCGATATACAGGACCAATGTTGGTGAATAATTCACCTTATGTAGAAAATACCAACGCTGCAAGAACAATAATTCCGGTAACTGCAGCGGATTATGATGCTGGTATGTTTCAATTATCATTGCCATTTACAATTCAATATAATGGAACAACATATCCTGCAAACTCTAATCTTTGGATTTCTGTGAATGGATTTGTTCAAGTTGGAGCAGTTACAAACCCATACCCATCTTATGATGGAAATAACTCTTCAGATATGTTTTCGGCAAATACTGGTTTACCAGCAAACATCATTGCACCATATTGGGGTAATCATTTGTATCAAACATCAGTAGTTGGTAAAGAATCAGAAATATCATATCAATTCTTAGATGCGGCTCCTAAAAGAAGAATACTAATTCAATGGAAAAACATAAGTGTAAACGTTAAAGGAAATGCTAATGATGTTACTAGTTTGGCAAATTTTCAGTTAATCTTGTGGGAAAGACAAATCCCAACTGCTTTCAATGCTTTGCCGGGTTCAGTTAACACTCAGAATGATATCGATTTTGCTTATGGTAACTTCGGTGGAAATGGTTCAGTAGATCCTACATACTACAATGGTGCAAGCGTAGGACTTAAAGGTTCAAATGGAGTTTTTCTTAATGGATTGTCATATAACAACCCTGCGGCCGCTAAAACTGCAACAACTCAAACATCATTTTGGACACCTTCAGGATCGACAGCTTCAAAAATCAGATTCGAAACATATCAAAGAAGTTTAGCAATCGATCCAAGATATTTTGAATCAAAATTGGTCCCCTTTGTTGGTGTGCCGCCACTTAGAACAGATAGAGATGACGGATATTATAGAGTTGATTTAAGTGCACTGAATTTTAATTTTAATTTTCAAGGTTTACGCCAGCCAAGTTTATGGATATGTGTAAACGGTTTTGTGTCATTTCAAAGCCCAGACCAATCTTCAATAGCTAATGACCAAGCAACAGGTTTATTCACGTATAGCTCGTCATATCCCAACAACGTTGTCGCTCCATTCTGGGGTGATCATTACCTGAGAAATCCAGGTGAACAAGCATCTCCTGCTGCTAATGGAACATATCTGGCATCAGAAATCTCATATGTAGTATTAGGTTCTTATCCAACACGCCGTTTAGTGGTTCAATGGAAAAATCTGAATATTATGGATGAAAGCTTGCCATCAAGTACAGGTAATTTTCAAGTTATATTTTATGAAGGCGTAGATGATAGATATCCAGACAATTTTGCTGGTGGTATCGAGTTTGCGTACGGAGACGTAGGTAATAATCCTGGTACTTCACTTACAACTGTTTCATACAAAAATGCATCTGTTGGATTAAAAGGATCAGCAAATGGCTTGTCAAATATAAAAAGTGATTTTGTCAATGGGTTGACATATGATAATATTGCTATCGCTTTTACAAGTGAGCAGTTAACCCAAGGTTGGAGACCTTCTGGTGGTACAAATAGCGGTGAAGGACGTAGAATATTCTTTAGATCGATTCCTCGTTTCTTGACACCTAATTGGGGTGATGGTGATGCAGACTTATCTCAGATTAGAACAAGAAAACATGCAGGTATGATTCAGAATAGATTCGTAACCGTTAATGATGCAAGATTGGTGTTACGCTGGTTAATTAAAGATGCTTCTCTGCCAGATAGTCTTAGAAAAGATACATTAAGACTCGGTAATAACTATCACGCTGATGTTAATCATAATGGTAGATATTATTACTCAGCACGTACTTATGACAATCTCAAAGATACAATTCAGTATAAAAGAACGATTGATGTTGATACTTTCGGAGTTAGAGTTAGAAGAGATTCAGCTGAAAGCTTGGCTGGCTTACCACCTGATGCAGGTCCGTTACGTCTAATATATTACGAAGCAAATGGTCAAGATGCTGCGTGGATATTACGTTATATTGCTGGAGGTATATCTTCTTTGCCATGGATTATTGATACTCTCACAGTAAAAGGTAAAGCAACAATTGAACAAAAAATTGCAGATAATGTAGATTTTGCAAATCCTATAAAAATATCTGATAATGTATATAAACTTCCAGTTTACATCAATGGTACTTCGAATGGACCATTAAGCATAGATTTTGATGTAGATGGAACGATTCTAGAAGTACAACCAATTCAGAACGAGGAAAACCAGATTATTACCAATTATAATGAAAATAAAGTGGTAGTAGCTGCAACCGGTAAGTTTGATCAAATGAATCCAATAGCTTACTTGATTGTTAAATCTGATGCAAAGAGTATTAAGACATCGAAGATTGAATTTAACGAAAGAATCAAATCTTCTAAAAGTATCATCTTAGAAAACAACGTCGATGCAAACTCCGCAATTAATGTTGTTCCAAATCCATTTGTAAGTTCTACAAACTTAGTATTTAATGTAGATGCTGCTGGTAATTATTCAGTACAAATAGTAGACATTTTAGGTAAAACAGTGAAATCATACCCTAAAAATCAGTTTACCAAGGGAACAAATAGTTTGGAGTTCAATGCTACTGATGAAAATAACAATCAGCTTCCTGTCGGAATTTATAGTGTGAAATTAGTTGGTGAAAACTATTCAGCTGTATCTAAATTCCAAATTATCAGATAAGTGAGAAACTTTGACAAAAAAAATCTATTCTGTATACTGCTGGGTATTTTAATACTCAGCAGTATCAGACTAGAGGTTCATGCTCAAAGTACTTTGAATGTAGAAATAAAAACATTATCTGATATTGATGTATGTGGAAATAAACTATTTCAGATATATATACAGACAGATGAAATATATGCTGCTGACAGTATCGTAGGATTTGATTTATACCTTGGATTTAATGAGAAAAAGATACAACTAGACCAAATGTTGGCTTCAGGGACATTATCTGCTCCGTTGCAAAACTCAGGATCAGATGCTGTGCTGACCATGAATAAAACTGTAGCAGGAGAAGTGTGGATATCGGGAGCATTCTTTACAAATAATAAGTTTCTTAAGGGAAAACAACCACTAATAGCTTTATCAGGAAGATATTTAAATGATTGTTCAGATACTACAGTTGTTAATTTGATAGAGTTTATACCTGCTTATTATGATTTTTCAAAATTACCACCAATCATTGCCGGAAAAAATTTACTGCTGATAGCAAATATTGCAAAAAACAGTGGAAAAAAGTTTGAAACGACCATTAAAAAAGATAAAGTCACTCTATCAAAAGAAGATAGTGTTGGGCAAATAGCAATTTATCTGAATAATGAAGATATCGTAAAAACTAAGAATGTAGAACTAGCATTAATTATCGACAAAAAAGATATTCTTAGTATTAGAAATATAGAATCAGTTCAAACAGGTTTGACAGTAGATACAAGCTATATAAAAAATGATAACTTGATTATTGGTGTTTCTTGGAAAGACAGTATAAATGTTAATCTGCCAGCTTTTACCTTACAGATTCTAAGGAAAAAGTATAATAATGATACAGTTAAGATTTTTGTAAATGTAATTAAACTGACTTCTTGCAATTGCGTTAATACTGTAAGTACTGATAGTGTTCAAGTTGAATTAGAAGGAATAATAGTTGGTGTAAATATAAAGAATAACCTGGATGACAGTGATAATGAAGTTATGAGAATAAATGAGTGGGAAGGTTCACTTATTCTTACTTGTGAAGAGGGAAATATCTCCCAAATTTTACTTTATAATGTAATAGGCGAAGTTCAGTGGAGCAAAAAATATTTTGAACAGACAGTAATTGTTCCCAAAGAATTATTCTCCAACGGAGTTTCGATTTTAGAAGTAATGCATGTAAATCAAAATAAAGAAACAAAAAAGTTAATCAAATATATTAAATAATCTTCTTATTATTCAGAGGAGAGCATTATGCAAGAGTGGTTTTTACAAAGGAAGAACATATTGCTAGCAATATTGTTCGCGATGGTGATGGGTATATCTCCATCGAGTCAAGTATTTGGTCAGTTACAAAAGGCCGATTTACCAAAATTATCACTAACAGGTACGAATAACGGATACCTAGATAATTTGTATTCGGATGGTAGAATATGGTTAGGATATTCAGATATCAAAGAGCGGGAAATTGTCGTACCCGTTTATATTCAAAATCTGTGGGCAGAAACTGAATTGGTCACAGATAAAAGATATGGTGGATTTCCTATCTATAATTTCTCCTTCATAGTGATGTATGATGGTCGTGTTATGCAAGCTTCAGGAGTTCAGGTTTTGGGACCACAGAGAGGTGATACAAACGCACTTGCTAAGGGTTTCAATTTTGAATGGGATGATGTTGCAGATGATAAGAGATTTAGAGTCTATTTAACAGGTGCACCTGATGCTGAAACTAAATATGGTAGAAGAATGATGGTTACAGGTACTTCTACAAGAAGATTACCTTTAACAGATCAATCAGGTACTTTTGCACCTTTGCTGTATTTGAAATTCAGAGTAACTCTTACAAAGTCACAACTTGTTAATCAGTCTACAACATATAGCGGCTCAGATAAAACGCCGTTGTATATTTCGAATGATTCACTCCGTTATGGAGATGCAGACAGAGATTTTAGAGTTGGTGTAGATGATCCATTCCCTAAGGTGTCACAAGGTGATGCTACTAATCCTTACGGAAATAAATTATATAGATTGGAAAATAATCCAACAATTGGTTTAGCCGGTGTAACAGTTACATCAGATGCTTTTCCAGATTATCCGAGTCGTCCGGGTATTATATGGGTGAATATGGGTGAAAATCCTGCAATTGGATTTAGAGATGTGATTGGTGGTACAAATAATGAAGTTAAACAGGATGATAACACTCCTGATGGATCACTTTGGGAAGTTGTAAGACCAATTGTTGTTGACTCAGCTTCAAATACCGGTAAAGAAGGGACACGAGATATTCAGGTAATTAATCTTACTTCAAGAAGTCGATTAACTAATATTTTAGCTCAATCAAATGAACCATGGTTAATGTTTAGAAGTTTACCGAATGGATATAATCCATCAGCTACACGTGTTAAAACACGCGAGGGAATGATTGATTATATTGATAACGGTATTAATGGACCAGTTCCTCCCAACCTTAAAGACTCTAGAAATAACATTAAAGATGCGCAAGCACCGCTTGGTCTTAGAATTATTTGTAATACAGATAACTTGAGAAGCAATGGTGAATATGCAGGTGTGTACACTGGCTATATTACCTTTACTTCATATTCAGCGGTTATTTCCCCTGTCAGATTAAAAGTAGTCTTTATTTTCTTCCGCAATCCTCTTGAGCCATACGCTAGCCCTGCACAAGGAAGAGATTATGGTATCAGAATTAACGTGAAGAATTCTAAGGGTACAAGCGGAGAAAGCAATGATCTTGTGTTCGGAACAGGACATAGAGCAACAGATGGTCCTGATAGCTTGTTTGGTGAAGATTATTATAGAAACGTACCGGTTGGATTCTACGCTCGTTGGTTTAATACAAATGTTAAAGATGCATTCGGCAACGAAATAGCTCCTTATGGATATAGCGAAATTCCAATCGAATCAGAAGGCGTAGTAAGTACAAGATCAGTGTCACGTGATATTCGTGATAATTCAACAGATACAACAATATCATTCCTCTGTAGATTTAATGCTGATGGTGCATCTAACTATCCGATTGTCGTAAGCTGGGATACACAAGATTTCCCAGTTGGTGCACAACTCTTTATGAGAGATACCATCAATGGTTTGGTAGGACCGAAGTTTAGTGTTGACATGAGAAATGCAACAGGTGGTGGCAGCCCAACAAGTCAATACTATACCATCCGTGATGCTCGTATTACTTCATTTATCATTGAATATACTTTACCGAAAGTAGTTTCATTCCCGGTAATAAATACAGGTTGGAATTTACTTTCCCTCCCGGTTAAACCATCTAATTCAAGCTACACTGTTGTATATCCAAATTCTGAAGGTGGTCAACCATTCAGATTCTATGCAAATTCATATCAAAATCAAGAATTTTTGGAAGTTGGTTACGGCTATTTCGTTCGTTACGGTAAAGTAATTGATACAAAAATTGCAGGAACAAGAATTTCAAATATTAACGCATCGATTAATCCTGTTCTATTGACACAAGGATGGAACACAATTGGAAGCTTAAGTACTGTTGTTAATGTAAGTGACATCAACTTCGATCCATCAGGTACTCAAATTCCTACTACAAAGCCAACAAGTGTCTGGGGATATAAAACAGACAGAGGATATGTTGAGTCATCTGAAATTCAACCCGGTCTTGGATATTGGATTAAGGTAGATGATAAAGGCTATTTAAAATTAAAAGCAGCCGGTATCAAATTCAATCAAAATGAAGTTAATGTTGAGAAACAAAACATTGTGAATTCAAGTGATAAGCTTAGTATTGTTGATAATGGTCAACATCAATCAGAATTGTATTTTGCTCCAAGCAATTCAAACGTTTCTCAATTTGAATTACCTCCAACTCCTCCGACAGAAATGTTTGATGTTAGATTTGGAAATAATGCAAAAGCAGAAAATTCTAATGCTACAACCGTAAAATTCCAAGGTGTACAATATCCGGTTGAAGTATCCATTCAAAATCCAACATCGAATTACACAGTTGTAGATCCAATTACAGGTAAAACACTTGGAGTGATTAACAATCAAAATACAACTGTTATAATTTCAAATTCAGAAATTCAATCCGTTAAAATATTGAAATCTGATGTTGCTGTTGCTGGGTTCTCAGTCGAAGCTGTTCCAAATCCAGCTACCGGTTCTACAAATGTTCGATATACTGTACCTCAAAATAGCTTCGTTACTCTTAAAGTGTATAACATGCTTGGTGTTGAAGTTGCAACCTTGGTACAAGAATATAAAAATGCCGGTGGATATGATGTTCCATTTACTACAACAACCTTACCAAGTGGTCAGTATACTGTAAGAGTTGTAGCTGGCGAGTTTACTGTAAATTCAGTTCTGTCGGTTGTTCGATAATAACTCGGAAATATAGTATTTGAAATTAAAGGGCAACAGAGTTCACTCAGTTGCCCTTTTTTATTCTCAATCAGGAGTATACAACGTGAATGTAAATCAACGAAATGGAATATGGTGGATAACTGCCATCTTCATGATTAGCAATATAGTTACTCTGTTAGGACAGAGAAAAGTAGAATTTAAGATAATCGCAGGTGATGATAGCGGAGCAGAAGTTACGATGGTTGCAGGAGTAGATGAAAGAGCAACTGATTCTTTAGATTTAAAACTGGGAGAACAGTTTTTGCCTGGACATCCGCCGGCACCGAGTCCAATACATGCAGCATTACTTGTTGAAAATTTATTGAGTTATAGAAATTATCGAAGAATACCTGAGACAAACAAATTCTCATTAGAATATACTATCAACGTTAACGACTATTCGGAGCGAAAAAGCCCTTTCTTTTTTAAATGGGAATACCCGTTTCCACAATATGTGGACTCTGCAAGAATTATGGACCGACTCGGAGGCACGATATATTCTTTTGCACTCGATGATACAAGAAAAAGTATAATGATTACTAATGAGGGACTGAGAAACTATAATCTGGTGATTTGGTATTCACTTCCACCGGTAAAAGTTGAGGAAGAATTCGATAAGCATGAAGACGACATTACTCTTCGCTATAATGAAGAAAGTATTAGCATACATTCGAATGTGCCCGTATATATGAGTATCTTTGATGCGATGTCCAATGTAATTTGGAAAAACGATAAACCGTTGACAGTTGAGCATTTAAATACTTCATCACTTGCAAACGGAGTATATTTTGTGTTATGCAGACAATTAGATGGTAATATTCAGTCAAAGAAAATACATATCGCACGGTAAAATGACTCTAGATAAATTAGGAATAGATAACTTTACGTATTCGGATCTCTTTAATCATAAACGATTACAAGAGTTAAGCATGAAATACGACGATTTCTACAAAACCTTCTCTCCGGAAGGTTTTGCGGTTTTTGATAACTATAGAAATGACAATTCAACTCAATATTCGAAGCTTCAAGTCTCTGAAATATTAATGGATGCAGGCAAAGTACTCGAAAGGTTTATTGCTGCTTTATTTTCAATAGAAAAGGAAATGAAGTATTTGCAGTCAAAATATGCAGATGAAGAAGCTATAATGCGGCTCAAAAGTACGTTTATAAAAAAAGGGCAGCTCCGTAAAAAGGAAATTCCAGCCAATCAAAGTCAAGCACGATTTGAAGAGTTACGTATATGTTATACCTCAATGAAAGCAACACTTGGATTCAATTCAGAAGATGAGGAGCTGGATTTTGCAAGAACAGTAGATGCGTTGAGTCGTAATGAATACCTAAATAACCAAGTCGAGACGCAAGAAAACCTTGCTCTACTAGAAGAGTACTATTTCTTAAGGAAATTCCTTTACCCGGAAACTCTCGCTACCTGGATCACGAGTCGGATAGCAGAAAAGCTGGATTTTCAAAATCTTGTCGAGATAGAGAGGCCGGATATTGAAATACATGAAGTCATTACATCGAGTCATACTCGTCGACGAGATGGATTTAAGCTCACCGATAGGAGGGCAGAAACGAGAACCATTACAGGTGAAATCGAATATTGTATGATCTGCCATGAACGAGGTAAAGATTCTTGCTCGACCGGAATGAAAGAAAAAACGGGAGAATTTAAAACGAATCCACTGGGTATAGAAATAAAAGGCTGCCCTCTCGATGAAAAAATATCGGAAATGCATGCCTTAAAAGGAAGTGGATATACTCTAGCAGCCCTAGCAATGGTGATGCTTGATAATCCTATGTGCGCTGGCACAGGACATCGAATTTGTAATGACTGTATGAAGGGGTGTATTTTTCAGAAACAGACACCCGTGAATATCCCTCAGGTGGAAACCTCTGTACTGACAGATGTACTCAACCTACCGTGGGGATTCGAAATATACGGCCTCCTGACACGATGGAATCCATTAAATATTCAGCGGCCTTATGCATTGCCGTATAATGGTAAAAATGTGCTTGTTGTTGGATTAGGGCCAGCCGGCTATACCCTGTCGCATTATCTATTAAATGAAGGGTTCGCTGTCGTTGGAGTCGATGGACTCAAAATCGAGCCATTTCCACAGGAATTGACAGGAACAGAATCTCACCCCCCAAAACCAATCTATAATTATAAAGCTGAAATCGAAAAAGAGCTGGATGTTCGAACATTAGAAGGATTTGGCGGGGTAAGCGAATATGGAATTACAGTACGATGGGATAAGAACTTTCTTACTGTACTGCATCTGCTGTTGGAGCGCCGATCGACATTTAAAGTGTTGGATGGAGTTCGATTTGGAGGTACATTGACAATAGAAGACGCGTGGGACCTGGGATTTGACCATATTGCTTTGGCAACCGGTGCCGGTAAACCGACGATTATCGAGATGAAAAACAATCTTTGTAGAGGTATTCGTAAAGCGTCTGATTTTCTTATGACATTACAGCTCACAGGTGCTGCACAGGCAACTTCAATGGCTAATCTTCAAATTCAATTACCGGCAATTGTTATTGGTGGTGGACTTACGGCCATAGATACCGCAACCGAAGCACTGGCATATTATCCTGTACAAGTAGAGAAGTTTGTACAACACTCGGATGCCATTATTAGCGAAATCGGAGAGTCGAACTTTTGGGATCTGTTCGATGAGGAAGAAAAAAAAATATCGAGACGATACAGGGAGCATGGGGCAAAGATTATAGAAGAACGAAAGCGTGCTCTCAATGCAGGGGAAACACCACATTTCTTACCCTTGTTACAAGACTGGGGAGGAGTAAAGCTTATCTATCGCAAGTCTTTACAGGATTCGCCAGCCTATCGTCTTAACCATGAAGAAGTACACGAAGCACTCTCCGAAGGGATCGAATTTGTTGAAAATATGGCACCGCTGGAGGCGCATGTCGATGAATTTGGTGCCGTTAGAGCACTTACATTCGAATGTTCTCGTAATCAAGTGAAGGATATGGTTACCCTGCCTGCAAGGAGTGTTTTTATTGCAGCTGGAACGTCCCCAAATACACTCTATGAAAAGGAACATCCAAATTCACTTCAACTATCGGGTAAATATTTTACATCATTTGAAGTTATTTCAAAATAGCAAATGTATGAATGAACATTCAGCCCGGAGTCTTTATATCGTATCGAAAATTCCGGATGACAGGATACAACGAAAAGAAAAAGGATAGATTCACAAATATCAAACATCAGGCATGAACATACGATACCATTATTCATTATCAACCGTTTCAGTATCAACCTGTTACGACAAAATCCATTCTAATCGAAGGAAAGCTGTATGTGTGGAATAGCCGGAATAGTGGAATTATCTTCCAATCCAAGTATTAATGAAAAGACCCTCCGGGCAATGAGTGATGTTATTAAACATCGTGGTCCGGATGATGAAGGGCAATGGTTGTCGCCGAGTCGGAAGTGCGGATTTGCGTTTCGTCGCCTTGCAATTATTGATCTTTCGCCAGCGGGACATCAGCCGATGACGACGTCGGACGGAAGGTTTACGATTGTTTTTAATGGTGAAATTTACAACCATGCAATTCTGCGTAAAGATTTGGAAGAACGAGGCTATGTCTATCATTCCAAAACAGATACCGAAACGATACTCTACGGCTACCGTGAATATGGTCAGGCATTTCTCTCCAAAATGATAGGCATGTGGGGGCTAGCAATCTGGGATAATGACCGTAATGAACTATTCTGCGCTCGTGATAGAGTTGGGATTAAACCCTTGTATTACAGCTATCAGGGAGGAAGGTTTATTTTTGGTAGTGAAATTAAATCAATCTTACAGCATCCTTCAATTTCCCGTGAAATGAATATCGAGGAAATGACAAATTATCTGTCATTTTCGATGACAAGTGAACATTCGACGCTATTTCAAGGAATTGATAAACTGCCGGCGGGGCATTTTCTACGATTGACATCAGATGGCACGGTTACTACCGAGCGCTATTGGTCACCCCTCAAAGCCGGGACCCCGTATTCTACACTATCGGAAGCCGAGACGATAGATGAAATTATGCGCCTATTACGACAGGCCGTGAAAGATCGTATGATGAGTGATGTACCGTTTGGCGTATTTTTGAGCGGTGGTGTCGATTCGAGTACGAATGTAGCACTGATGGCAGAGTTAATGGATAGGCCGATAGACACATATTCTGTTGGATTCAAGGAATTAGAAAAATACAATGAAATGGAATATGCCCGAAAAGTAGCAGGGATTTTCAGTACCAATCATCATGAAATACTAATTGATGACCGCGATGCATTACCGGTATTAGAAGAGCTCGCTTGGCATGAAGATGAGCCAAACGGTGATCCGGTCTGCATACCGTTATATTTTCTCAGCAAGCTTACTCGTGAGTCAGGTACGACAGTTATACAGGTAGGCGAGGGAAGCGATGAACAGTTTGTCGGATACCCTTGGATGGTAAGGGAGTTGAAGTTTTTTAACAGCTACTGGAAAACATTCAACAACTTGCCAAAATTCCTGCAAAAAGGTATTTATGAAGCGGCAAAGCCAATATTTCAGGCACGTGGTCAATATCTTGCCTTGGACTACATTCGTCGCGCAGTGGAAGGTAATGCACTCTACTGGGGTGGAGCTGTAGATTTAACGCCATCGTATTTAGAAAGATTGCTGATGCCGAAGTATCAGAAATACTCTCGTACGCCGGTAGCAATGGCAAACAGACTAAACAGAGCTGCCACTTGCAAACAAACTAAGGAAGATTTTATCCAGCAAATGGCATTTGTAGAACTGTCTCATCGCCTTCCGGAACTATTGCTTATGCGGGTGGATAAAATGACGATGGCTCACTCACTTGAAGCACGGGTACCGTTTTTAGACCATCGACTTGTGGAATTCACCATGACGATTCCGGCCAATATCAAGCGTCCTCCCGGTTCAACAACCAAACATTTGTTAAAAAAAGGTGTAGAACCCTTACTGCCGAACGATATTATTTATAGGAAGAAGCAAGGGTTTG
>JBPOHH010000641.1:0-1662 GCA_052035765.1 Bacteroidota bacterium | reverse complement strand
AGCGAAGCAAGCGTCTCGCGCTGACTGATAATATCATAATACTGCGTGATAATCTGCGCAACGGAATTCTCCACTGTCCGGCGGAACTGCACTTCACCGATTGCCTGAATTTCCTTGAGGCGGTCGTAATTCGTAAACATCGCAAACCCGTCAAAAATCGTCCAGTTCAGCGCAATCCCCGCTGTCAGTGCCGACGACACGGCGCCTTTAATGTCATTCGACGCACCGGTGATGAGGTCCTGATGCACATTGTTCGTCGCGCCGCTGTTGGTGAACGTTGCATTGACCTGCGGTAGCATACCTGCATTCCCTGCCCGGGTATTATTAGCAGCAAGGCGCATGTCATTTTTGGCAATACGGATCGCATAATTATTCTCCAATCCAATACGAATTGCCTCCGAAAGGGTGAGACGCTCCTGCGCGGAAGCGGTGGCTACCAGCACGCCAAACACCAAAAGAACGATACTTTTATTCATTCGTACCTTCCTTTGCTGTATGGTTCTTGGAGAAATAACTGTATAATGCCGGTATCGCGTACAAGGTAAGCACCAGCGAGAGCATCAGCCCGCCGATAACGACAATTCCCATCGAAATTCTACTCTTCGACCCCGCGCCCAGAGCCAGCGCTATCGGTAAGGCGCCGAGCACCGTCGCAAGCGTGGTCATGATAATCGGACGGAAGCGCGATACCGCCGCATCCTGCACCGCATCCATCACCGAGAGTCCCTGCTCCTTCCGCTGATTGGCAAATTCCACAATCAAAATCGCATTCTTGGTCACGAGTCCAATGAGCATAATAATTCCTATCTCACTGAAAATATTCAAGGTTTGCGCGAAATACCAGAGCGAAAACAATGCCCCCGCAAGCGCAAGCGGCACCGTGAGAAGAATGATAAACGGATCGACAAAACTTTCAAATTGCGCAGCAAGCACCAAATATATAAGCACTAAAGCGAGCACAAAAGCAAAAAGCAAGCTCGACGAACTCTCCGCAAAATCCTTCGACGGACCGGTGAGCGATGTGCTGAAAGATTCGTCCAACACCTTGGTAGCGACCTCGTTCATTGCCTCGATACCGTCGCCGATTGTTTTCCCCTTGGCAAGCCCCGCCGAAATCGTCGCCGATACATAGCGATTGTAGTGGAAAAGCTGCGGAGGTGTGCTTTTTTCGGTAAGTCTTACCACATTATCGAGTTGGATGAGCTGTCCGGATGCCGTCCGCACATAGAGCGACTTGAGATCAAGAGGATCATTGCGTCCCGACCGCGCTGCCTGACCGATCACTTGATACTGCTTTCCGTCGAGAATCACATAGCCGAATCGCTGTCCGCTAAACGCCGCCTGAAGTGTTTGCGCAATATCAAGCACCGTCACATTCAACGCACGGGCTTTGTCACGGTCAATTTCAAGCAACAGCTCGGGTTTGGTGAATTTAAGATTCACATCCACCACACTAAACGCAGGATTTTTCGCGGCTTCTTCGAGGAATCTCGGCAGAACGCTTTTTAATTTGTCGAGTGTAGAAGTCTGAAGCACATACTGCACCGGCAGCCCGGCACTACCGCCACCACCGGCTGCGATAGTCTGCTCTTGTATGACAATTCCTTTCGCCTCAGGGATTTGCTTCAACAGTCGTGACATCTGTTCGGCTATATCCTGCTG
>JBPOHH010000353.1:0-3672 GCA_052035765.1 Bacteroidota bacterium | reverse complement strand
GACAGCATTCTCAAAGGCAGCAACGATACAGTGCGCCTGGAAGCCGGTGAAAAATTCCAAGCACTGGTAGATAGTGTACTTCATACCGCGGCAGGTCCCAATTTGAGCTTTGGACAACAAAAAGCATTATCTGTAGCCATCAGCGACGATGAAAAAGTGAAAGCCATCACCTGGCTCATTCAGACCGAAAACGGAAACAAATACCGTTACTATGGTTATATTCTGCAACGTGGGGAAAAGAAAGATCCCTGGAGAGTATTTCGACTGCAGATGAATACCGCCATCGTTCGAGAAACCATCGAGACACTGAAGAGTGATTCAGTCAGCTGGCCAGGTTGTATTTACTATTCCGTGCGTCATGAAAAGCACAAGAAAAAAGATTACTACCTGCTATTAGGATGGGCACCTCAATCCGTTTACACGACCCGAAAATACATTGAACCCGTTGTTTTCTCTCCGGCAAGGGTAACCATAGGAACACCTTCTATAAAAATTGGCGGCCGTGCACGAACCCGACTTGTATTCGAATATAATGCACAGGCCACCATGAGTTTGCGATACAATGAAAAGCATAACATGATTGTAATGGATCACCTCGCGTCCTCCGACCCGCGCCCTGAATCTGCAGGTATGTACCAGCTGTATGGTCCCGATCTCAGTTATGATGGACTAAAATTTTCGAAAGGGCAATGGATATTGGTGAGGGATGTGGATGTGAGGAATTGAATCGGCAACATCCCGAATTTCGTTTTATATATTTTTTGTTTTCGTAAAAAATTCATTAAAATATCGAATGTAAAAACGCCGAATTCCCCATCACGGAAATTGATGTTGACATTCGAATTCCCAGCCCGGGGCTGAAGCCCCGGGCTGGGAATTCGGAAACCCATGATTTGCGATTAATCGTTTTCATATCCATGAATGATATTTCCGGTTTTATGATGCATTTTCTGGTATTTGATATAATTGTAAACCCGATCAAAATCGGATGGCGACACGGAATATGCCGCGAATCCTTCCTGCCATTCAAATCGGTCATGCGTTAATTGTTTTTTATTCACATGATATGCGGATGCTCCCTTGACACGACCAACCACATTTGAAATTGTTTGGTTTCTGTCTAATGAAAACAAACAATGTACATGATTGGTGTATCCATTGATATTACCAACTATACATCCCAATTTGACCAATGTTGATTTCATCGACTCAAAAATCTCATTTTCGATTTCAGGTGGAATAATACCTTGCCTGTTCTTTGTCGCCCAAATCGCATGAATCCATACGATCGATTTTGAATGTGCCATAGTCTAGTTTTCGCCCTGCAAACCTATACACGTATAAGCCCATTATCCGTCCGCTAAACATTTGTATTCATTTACTTTTTCGGGTTACGTAGCTGAAGCGGGTAACAAAGGGAATACGCCTTAACATCGCTTTTCACTTTATCAACGATCAATGAAAAACGGTTGATAAACTATCCGTTTTGAGAGTGCAGATTTACATTCAGGTGTTTGTTGTTCTCGATTTTTCCTGCTTACTTTGATGCTTATTCAACTATTGCTAAAAACTCTGACAATCAAACAAATACGCATGAGAAAGCATAATTTCGGAGCCGGCCCCGGTATTCTCCCTGAATCGGCCCTTCAAAAATCAGCAGCAGCGGCATTGGAACTGAACAATATCGGGATGTCTATTCTCGAAATTTCTCACCGCAGCAAGGATTTCGATGCAGTAATGGTGCAAACAAAATCGCTGGTGAAAGAGTTGCTGGGTGTACCTGATAATTATTCAATTCTGTTCCTCCAGGGCGGTGCAAGCACTCAATTCGCGATGGTAGCGATGAACCTCCTGCACAAAAAAGCTGCCTATGTGGATTCCGGCGTGTGGGCTAACAAGGCAATCAAGGAAGCAAAACTGTTTGGAGAAGTGAACGTGGTTGCTTCTTCCAAGGATAAAAATTATACCTACGTACCGAAAGGTTATACGATTCCAACGGATTGCGATTATCTCCATATCACGTCGAACAATACCATCTACGGTACGCAAATGAAGAGTTTTCCGGAGAGTCCGATTCCGGTGATTTGCGATATGTCGAGTGATATTTTCAGTCGCCCGGTAGATGTGTCGAAGTTCGATCTCATCTATGCCGGCGCACAGAAAAACATGGGTCCTGCCGGTGTCACACTTGTGATCATCAAAAATGATATTCTCAAAGAAGTCAACCGTGTAGTACCCACCATGCTTCGTTATCAGACACACATCGAAGGGGATTCACTCTACAATACACCTCCTGTATTTTCAATCTACGTATGCATGGCTACTCTCGAATGGCTGAAGTCGATCGGTGGCGTGACCGCCATTGAAAAAATAAATCAGGAGAAAGCAGATCTCTTCTACGGCGAAGTGGACAACAACCCGATGTTCACCGGCACCTGCGAAAAAGAAGATCGTTCCAATATGAACGCCTGCTTCCTGCTTAAAAACCCTGACCTCGACGATGAATTCATGAAGATGGCCAAGGATGCAGGAATCATCGGCATAAAAGGTCACCGTTCTGTTGGCGGATTCCGCGCATCGATGTACAATGCTCTGCCACTCGAAAGTGTGAAGGTGATGGTGCAAGTGATGAAGGAGTTTGCGATGAAGACGGCGTAATTCAGTCATCTTGATACAAGGTTCCGGTCATCTCGATACAATCCTCTTCCGGTCATCTCGATACAATCCTGACCATCAAACTTTGTTTGATCGTCAGGATCACTCGATGACCGGAAGATTAAAATAGTAAGATCACTCGATGACCGGAACATTAAAATAGTAAGATCACTCGATGACCGGAACATTAAAATAGTAAGATCACTCGATGACCGGAAGATTAAAATAGTAAGATCACTCGATGACCGGAACATTAAAATAGTAAGATCACTCGATGACCGAAAGATTAAAATAGTAAGATCACTCGATGACCGGAAGATTAAAATAGTAAGATCACTCGATGACCGGAACATGACAGATTCGGGACAAGTCGATGACCGGAACATTAAAATAGTAAGATCACTCGATGACCGGAACATGATAGATTCAGAAAAAGTCGATGACCGGATATATTGAAAACAGTTCAACTTCCGACAAGCTTCGCTTGCGGGATTAACTGTTCAACAGAATAACATTTTAACAACACTCAACTATGGCAAAAATCCTTGCCAACGACGGAATTGATAAAGCCGGAAAGGCCATTCTCGAAGCAGCCGGAATTTCGGTGAGCACTGATAAAATCGCTCAGGAAGATCTTCCTTCGGCGCTGAAAGAGTTCGACGGCATTCTCGTTCGTAGTGCCACCACCGTTAGAAAAGATCTTATCGATGCTTGTCCGAACCTGAAACTGATTGGTCGCGCAGGTGTGGGAATGGACAATATCGACGTAGCTTATGCCCGTGAGAAAGGACTGAAAGTGATCAATACCCCGGAAGCATCGTCTCAAAGTGTAGCGGAACTCGTCTTTGCTCATCTTTTCACCATGAGCCGGTTTTTGCACGATGCCAATCGTAACATGCCGGGATCTGAAACGAAAGAGCGTTTCAACGAGTTGAAGAAAAACTATTCGGCCGGTATTGAGCTCAAGAATAAAACGCTTGGCATTATCGGCTTCGGAAATATTGGTCAGGCTGTTGC
>JBPOHH010000838.1:0-1686 GCA_052035765.1 Bacteroidota bacterium | reverse complement strand
TCTCACTTATCGCGCAAGATATTTCCATTGAAGAGCTTGCAGCAAAAATCAAACACACGCGCATCATCGTTTCGACCGTGTCTTCGGTGAATGCCAATCCCGAAATTCTCCGGCTGAAAGAGTTCTCAACGGCAATTATTGATGAAGCATCCCAGCTTTTGGAACCTCAAATCATCGGCATTCTCGCCGTCGTGGACCGCTTCATCCTCATCGGCGACGAAAAGCAGCTCCCGGCAGTCGTTGTGCAAAATGAACGTGGCGCTGTCGTCAACAGCCCGCACCTGGCGGAAATTCATCTCACCGATCTTCTGATTTCACTCTTCGAACGTCTCATCCGCATCTGCACGCAGCAGGGCTGGCTTGAGGGCTTCGGCATGCTCAAGCGTCAGGCACGCATGCACAGCGCGATTCAGGATTTTGCAAATAATTTCTTCTACAACAAAAAGTTAGAACCCATGAATCCTTGGCAAAAAGAAGAAATTCCTATGGAAAGTATGTTCCCCACAGATTACACTCCAAGCCACAGCTTGCGGTCACCCGCCCGCCCTGAGCGGAGTCGAAGGGTGCCGTCTAAGCCCTTGGTAGAGCTTTTGAGCAAACGCTTGATTTACCTTCCATCCGAACGTGAGCATCGTCCGAAAGTGCATTACGGCGAGGCGGAGCGCGTGGCGGAACTTATCACATTCCTTGCTGATAGGTTAGGTGAGAATTTTACGAGTCAGACCGTTGGGGTTATCACGCCGTTCCGCGCGCAGATTGCTGAAATTGTGCGGAGGATTCCCCAAGAGCTGCGCTCCAAAGTCACGATAGACACGGTCGAGAGATTTCAGGGAAGTGAGCGGGAGATTATCATACTTTCCTGCGCCGTCAATCACACGACGCAACTCCAGTCAATACAATCGCTTGTACTTATTAATGGCGAGCTTGTGGATAGAAAATTAAATGTTGCGCTCACCCGAGCGCGGCGGCAATTTATCTTACTTGGTTGCGAGGAGATATTGAGTGAATCTGCCCTGTATCGCGCGCTGATTGAGCATATACGCGGGAGCAGGTAATTCACCTTTGAAGCTCTCTAATTGTAGTTGAAAATTGTAAACCTTAAGAGAAACGATTCCGCTATTGCTCAAACCTTTAAGTTCTCCGGCAATTTTTGTGGAACATAGAATGTCGGTAGGAGCGAATTCACCAATCATACTACAAAAAACAGCACCAAAAATATTTGGCAGTCAGGTGTCAGTATTGTAAGTTGCAGTAGAAATTGTCGGTAGTACGTCTTTACGCCGTGCAGTCGGGTAACATCCGAATAATCTGTTTTTATTTATATATTTTTCAAGGAGTACACACAATGGGTAGTTTTAGTGGATCATCTTCTCCCAATGAACGCAAGCATTCGGGTAATCCGGTGCTTCGGTCATCGGTCTATGAGAAAGCAATGTCAGCAGCCGGTCTCAGCAGTGGAAGCGAAGTAATGACGCTCGACGGCGCGGTGAATAATATAGCTATGCTGTTGTTTTTCGCCGTGGCAACCTCGCTCTACACCTACACCACAACGATTAATGGTGAAGGTGGTCTTGGCCTTACGATTTTCGGCGCTTTTGCTGCATTTATTTTGGCTATTATCACATCATTTTCACCGCAGCGCGCTCCCATTACGGCGCCGTTGTATGCGGCATTTGAGGGGTTATT
>JBPOHH010000149.1:0-3194 GCA_052035765.1 Bacteroidota bacterium | reverse complement strand
ATGACTAATGAGTTACGTCACCCTGAGCCTGTCGAAGGGTTCAATTACTTACCAGTTTTTTTTCATGTTGAATAGCATCGGGTCTTGCATTCGCCCTTTTTTATTTCTTTGGCGCTTGATTGAACATTTTTGCGACGAAACCGTCGTGTTCACCTTTGGTTTTGACCAAATTGCCATCGATATCGACGCTCGGGCTATTGAATCTGCCGCTGATGCAGATGGTATTATTGGGGTCGAGCGTGATGCCGCTTGCATCATCGAATAGTCCGCCGCCTAATTTTCGCGCCCATGCCACGCCGCCGTCGGAGGTGTATTTTGCCAGATAAATATCATTATGCACATAGCTTGCGGCTTGCGTGCCGATGAGGGAGATATCGCCGAAAGTGATTTTGTGGCTGCCGAAGCCGCCAAAACAGTAGAGATTACCGCTTGAGTCGGCGGAGATGGAATTGATATTGTCGAGTTCGTCACCGCCACTACTTTTCGCCCAAAGGAATGTGCCTTTGGCGTCGTACTTGACGAGAAACACATCGTAATTGCCTTGATTGGCGAAGGTTATAGACTTGAAACGCAGCACCGGACTTGCAAAAAAACCGCCGATAATCACATTCCCCTGATGGTCAATTGCGATGCATGTCGCGGCATCGCCCAAATTTCCGCCCATGCTTTTTGCCCAGAGAATTTTGCCTTGCGGGTCTAATTTCGCCATGAATGCGTCGCTGTTGTCTTTGCCGGAGTTGGGTAATACAGCAGCGCCAAGGGTGAAGCGCGAACTACGAAAATCACCGGCAATGACGATGTTGCCGGCGCTGTCGGTGGCGATTGCAGAGCAAGATTCCGAACTCTCCGCGCCGAAACCCTGCGCCCAGAGGAGTTCGCCTGTGGGCGTGTATTTCACCACATACGCATCACGTAAACCGTTGTTTTTGAGAGTGATTTTGCCAAAGGTAATCGTTGGACTCTGATACCAACCCGTGCAGATCACATTCCCCATGCTGTCGGTTGCAATCGCGCGTCCTTCGTCGAATCCTGCTCCTTTAGCGCTTTTTGCCCAGAGCACGCTGCCATCGGTGCTGAGCTTTGCGATGAATAGTTCCGGACTGCCGGGCTTGCCGCTGTTGGTGAGTTCAATCGTGCCGAGCATGATTTTCGGACTGTAAAATTCGCCAATCACCACGATATTTCCACTGATATCGACCGCGATGGAGTGAACATTATCGGCATTAGCACCGCCGAAACTTTTCGTCCATACAAGCCCACCATCGTTGGAATATTTCGAGATAAAAAAGTCTGAACCGCTTTTGCCGTTATTGGTGAGCTGCTTGTCTTCTGCCATGACGCTCGTACTCTGGAAATTTCCTGCCGAGAAAACATTTCCCTGTCGATCGGTGGCAAGGCAGCTTGTCTCATCGTACATATCGCCGCCGATGCTTTTTGCCCAACTTGAGACAGATGATTGAGATAAGGAAGGAATGCTGGACCCGAGAAGAAGGAAAAGAAGCAGGAGTAGAGTTCGATTCATAGATTTTTTCAACAAGAATTTCTTAATACATAAAACTGTCACTATCGTTCGCAATTGACTACTTTGACATCATAAACCTTACGAACGGCATCGATGTAAAATATACCGAAAAAAAAGCCGCTTTTTAACAAGAAAAAAGCGGCTTTTATTATGTTTCCGGAGACGATTACCGAGAGTAAAACTCGATAACGAGCGGTACTTCGCAAACTACAGGCACTTCTTCTCTTGGAGGCAAATACAAGTATTTAGCCGAGAAGTCTGCTTTGGAGAGTGCGATATACGGCGGCGCGCCGGCTGTGCGGATGGATTCCTGGAAGCATTCAAGCTTGCGGCTTGATTCTTTAATTGAAATCGAATCGTTTGGCTTTACGCTGTACGACGCAATATCCACCAATTTACCATTGACGAAAATATGTCCGTGACGAACGTATTGGCGTGCTGCCTGCATCGAGCGTGCAAATCCTGCGCGGAACACGAGTGCATCGAGACGTGACTCCAAAAGCTGCACGAGGATATCACCGGTATTGCCCGGCGAGTGGGCCGCTTTTTTGAAGTAATTCGTCATCTGACGCTCGTGGATATTATACTGCAAGCGCAATTTTTGCTTTTCGAAAAGCTGCTGACCATAAACGGATAATTTACCACGTTTTTTCGCTCCACCGTGCTGTCCCGGAGGAGACGGTTTTCTGTCCATTACTTTACGCGCTTTTGGAGTAAGCGCAATTCCCAATTTACGGGAAATTCGGATCTTGGGTCCGGTATAATTAATAAAAGTACCTCGCTAACAGAAGATTACTTCTGTGCAATAGTTAATAAATTTAACCGTGCAAAACCTAAATTTTGAACGGTTGGTACAAAAGTAGCCTGCAAAAATACGACAATTCGTCAAACTGACAAAAAATGCCGAAGAAAATCTACTTAACGTCCTTCTAATGCTGCAATTACCGCATCAACATGTCCGGGCACTTTCACCTTCGGAAAGATGTGGGTAATTACTCCTT
This sequence comes from Bacteroidota bacterium, assembly GCA_052035765.1. Taxonomy (GTDB): domain Bacteria; phylum Bacteroidota; class Ignavibacteria; order Kapaibacteriales; family UBA961; genus JADJXV01. The sequence continues at coordinate 671 of JBPOHH010000149.1, read as the reverse complement.
CGGCATCAATAATAAATGTCGTTCGCTCGACACCCATATACTTCCTGCCGTACATCGATTTCTCAGCCCACACGCCATACGCCTCGCAAATAGACTTGTCCTCATCGCTCACGAGTTTGAAATTAAGCGCAAAATCAGCTTTGAACTTATTGTGTTTCTTGACATTATCAGGGCTCACCCCAATGACCGCAACGCCTTGGGCTGCTATACGTTCCATATTGTCCCGAAAGTCGCATGCCTGCTGCGTGCAGCCGCTGGTATTATCCTTGGGATAAAAATAGAGCACAACGCGTTGCCCTTTGAAATTCGAGAGAGTTAGCGAGTCGCCACCGTCGGTGCTAGCCGTAAAATCGGGAGCGGGAGTATGAAGTGCGAGAGCCATGGAGGTTCCTTGAAATTGAGTAGATAGAGATTGTAATTGATGCTGCAAAATTACTATTGTTTTGAGGAATGATACTTGCAGTATAAAGAATAGTGATGGTGTAGGGAGCGTTGAATGAACGTTCATTTTTCCGCTAACTCGGTTGTTTTAATCAGTTGTAAACACATACCGAACAAAACCAATAATTTGGCTAAAGCCCTTATTCCATCCCGTTTTCTCCAGCTGAAGCTGGAGTCTAGTCAGGAAGATTGTCGCCTGTCGGCATTCAATCTTCTCATGTGCTTTCCGA